>JAEUJO010000051.1 GCA_016794615.1 Pseudonocardia sp.
CACTGTGACACGCGGGACTTCGTCAGAGCATCGCGTCGATCTCGGCGCGGTGGTAGGTGAGCGGCGTGACCGGGAAGCCGAACTCGTCCTTGTGCAGGCCGGCCGACCCGCACCACCCGCACCGCCCCGCCGCGTCGATCACCGCACGGCTCTCGAGCTCGGAGCGCCGGTCCGCCGGCCGACCGGTGACGGCCGGGCGCGCGCCGTCGCGGGCCTTGACCCGGCGGTAGAGCCACCAGGCGCCCAGCGGGATCGAGACGATCAGTGCGGCGCCGAGCAGCCACTGCACGAGCCCGACCACCACGCTGATGGCGAGGCCGGCCAGCAGGAGCACTCCGACGATCTGCGCCACGCGCAGCACCATCCTCGACATGGCCCCGGTCCCTTCACCCGCCCGCAACCGACGGTACGCGCATCGGCCACGGGGTCCACCTGCGCGCCCGGCCGCCGGAGCGACGGCGATGATCACCGCCGCAGCGCCAGCAGCTCGCCCTTGCCCACGCCGATCGTGGTGGTGGTCAGCCGCCCGTCCTGCTCGATCAGGTCGCGCAGCGGGGCGATCTCCGCCGGGTGCGACAGCGCGTTGTCCGCGACGAGCACGCCGCCGACCCGCAGCACCCGCGCCGGGTGCGGCCACCACGAGGGGTACTCGGTGCGCTCGGCGTCGAGGAACAGCAGGTCGACCGATCCGTCGGGCAGACCGGCCAGGGCACTGCCACCGTCCTCGACGCGGAATGTCACCCGGTCGGCCAGCCCCGCCTCGACCACGTTGCGCCGGGCGTCCTGCTGTGCAGCCGTATCGAGGTCGATCGACAGGACGTGACCGCCGGTGCCCCGCGCGGCGTCGGCCAGCCAGAGCGTCGACACCCCGCGCGACGTCCCGACCTCGATGATCGAACGGGCCCCGACGGCCTGGGTGAGGAACCAGAGGAACCGGCCCGCGTCGGGCTCGAGCACCCGCCACCGGTCGAGCCGGTCCGCCTTCGTCGCATCATGGCGCTCCGCTGCGGCGACCACGTTGTCGATGACCTTCTGCACGACCGTGTCCACGGTCCGATCCTGGCATCCGCAGCCGTCCTGCACGATCGTCTGCACGATCAGGCAGGGCCCCGTCGCCGCCGTGTCTCTAGGCTGGCCGCGTGGGGCACGAGCACGCCCGGCGGCGCGACCGCGCGCAGGAACGACCGGCGCCGCGTCCGGCCGGCCCGTCGGCGACGTCGGCGCACGACGCGGTGATCGGTTTGCAGCGTGCGGCCGGGAACCGGGCCGTCGCGGGGTCGTTCGTGCGTGTCGGGTCGGCGGCACCGCGCGCCGTGCAGCGGGTGCACGTGGACGGGGCCTTCGACGAGAACCTCCTGCAGCCCTACGACGCGCGCAACCGCCCGACGCGTGCCCTGACCCCGCACGTGTACAGCCAGGACGTGCACTACGACCTCACCCGCGGCGCCGCCCAGGTCGACGTCGTGGTGAAGATCCGCTTCGTCGCCCCCGACAACTCGCAGATCCCGGCTGCCGACACCGCGCGCCGCACCTACATCGCGAACATGTGCGCCGGCGTCGAGGCGGCGTGGGGCGGCAAGTACGTCTTCGTCACCAAGGCGCACCCGCCACCGCCCGCGACCGGAACGGGCACCGCGCCTGCCCCCACGCCCGCTCCGGCCCCGGGGACGACGGCGCCACCCGCGCCGGGCACCGCCGCGCCGCCGGCCGCCGTGGACGTCCGGCTACCGGTGAAGTTCACGGCCACGCCCGAGTACAGCCCGGCCGACGACGGCACGATGCCCGTCGTCCACGTCCACCCGCAGACCGAGGCGGCCGACTCGTCACGGGTCGGCAAGCGGATCGACTCCGGCAACTGGTTCATGAACATGGGCGACTACGACACCGGAGACCCGAACGAGGCGGTGAAGACCGCCGCCCACGAGTACGGCCACCTGCTGGGCATCCCCGACGAGTACTCGCAGAGCAACGCCCAGATGCACAAGCTCATGCACCAGGCGTCGCCGACGATCGCGGCGGGGGAGGACCAGAAGCTCGACGACGCCGCGACGAAGTACATGGTCCTGCGCGCCATGGGCCCGTCGCTGGGCCGGCACGCCCGCGTCGCCTCGCAACGGGCGACCAAGGCGATCGGTGCGAAGCGCGCACACCTCGAGCAGGAGGTGCGGGCGGCGATCTCCGGGCTGTGGTCGGACGCCGGCGTGATCAATGCGGTGAAGGCGCAGGTCGCGCCCCAGCTGATCACCGGAGGCCATCCCGCGCTCGTAGCGCGCATCGAGGCGCTCCTGCGCCACCAGGGCGCGGGGGTGGACACCGGGAAGATCGCGCGCACCGTCGTCACGCAGCAGATCGGCGCGAGCAGCATCCAGACCCTGGTCTTCGGCGCGCTGCGGACGGCGCTGCTCAGCGCGCAGCGCGTGACCATCCCGATCACGAACGCCTCGGGCCAGGCGTCGACGATGAACGTGGAGATCGGCACGTCGCAGACCGTCAACAAGGCGGCGTCGGCCGGTGCGCTCAACCAGGCGGCGGAGAAGGTCGCGGGGGCCACCCTGGACGCCCCGGCAGGCAAGGGTGGGAAGGCGCCGCCGTCGCTGCGGCCGTCCGGGAGCTTCGTCTCCGAGCTGCAGGCCCTGACCTCGACCTGGACGGCCGGGGCCGACACGCTCGCCACGCAGGCGGCTGCGATCAAGGGCAAGGCGGGCGACGAGTACCGCACGTGGGCCCTCGACGCGACGTCCACCGCGGACGAGACGCAGCTCGCGAGGTTCCTGGGCGGTGTCGTCGAGGCGCTGTCCGTGTCGCTGGGCGGCGAGGCGATCAACACGTTCCTGTCGTCGACCTTCGCCACGATGATGCAGGGCCAGATCGACGCGATCACCGCCGCGGTCCAGACCGAGATCGACGCCCACCGGACGGCGACGCCGACCGGCACCAGCGCCGCACCGGTCGCCGCCCCGGACCCCCGGGTCGCCGCGGCCGTCGCGAAGGTCAGTGCCAAGATGCGGGCGCTGCAGGCGGCGCCCGGCACGGCGGTGCCCGGGGCGAAGATGGCCGGCGCGACGGCGGCACCGACCACGCAGCACTCGTCGTTCACCGTGTTGTCGATGATGGGTTCGGGCAACGAGGGCGGCATGCGCATCGATTACCTTGCCAAGATCCTCGAGAGTTTCAACGCCCAGTTCAAGAAGCCCGACGAGGACGCCTTCAAGACGGAGACCGGGTCGTGACCGCACTCCTGTCCTTCGAGCTCGCGGAGCCCGGCCACGAGCGGCTGGTCGTCGCGGCGGACGGCACCGTGCGCTACGAGGTGCTCGCCGCGGCCCATCCGGCCTGGACGGACCGGGCCGGGACCTTCCGCGCCACGCTCGACCCGCCGGAGCTGCGCGTCGCCGAGGCGCTCGCCCGGGATCTGGTCGGGGCGTCCCCGCGGACCCGCGGGCGGACGGGACCCGTGGTCACGGCGTCCGTCGACGGTCGCAGCGCGACGCACCCGCTCGACGGCCCCACCGGCACGGCCGCCGAGCTGCTCTCCGATCTCGTCGACCGCGCCCGGCAGCACCCGGTGGCGGTCGTGCAGCTGGCCGCCGAGGTGCTCGGCGGCGGCGATGTCCGGCTGGCCCTCGCGAGCGTCGGTGTCGAGCCGGTGACCTTCCAGGTGGATCCGGCGTTGCTGCAGGTGCGGCTGGAGGTCGACGGGCAGTGGCACGACGGCCGGTACGGAGCGCCGGACCGGTTGTCCCTCGTCGCGCCGCCCGGCGGGTTCTTCCCGGCCACCCTCGGCCCCGCCGCGCTGGCCGCCGGCCGCACCGCACGAGGGCTGTTGCCCGGCGCGGTACCGGCCGATCAGCAGGTGGAGCGCGTCCGTGTGATCGTCGGAGGCGTGCTCGAGACGGCCG
>JAEUJO010000075.1 GCA_016794615.1 Pseudonocardia sp.
CCGGCGCCGCCGACGGACAGGTCGCCGTCGGTCTCCTTCTTGAGCCGGACCACTTCGTCGATCGCATCGGCGGGGCGCACGAGCCGGCACCCGGGCGCGACCGACTCCAGCGAGTCGGAGAACACGATCCGCGGCGTCGCCGCGTACTCGCGGGCGAACTCCGCCTCCACCTCGTGCCCGTCGGCCCGCTCCGGCGCCGTCCAGAACTCCTCCATGACCTCATAGAGACCGCGGCCGAACAGCAGCGCCGCCGTCTCACGGGTCTGCTGGTTGGCGAAGCGGTGCACCTCCTCGTCCGGCTCGGAGAAGGCGATGCCGCCGGTCACGTCCTCGATGTAGCCGTCGAGGGAGATGCTCATCGCGTAGCTGAGAGTGCCCATGAAGGAAGGAGACCGCTCGGCTCACCCGAACTCATCGCACGGTCGGACACCCGTCCGCGCCAGGCTGGAAAGAGCTCACTGATCGAACTCGACGAACTGGGCGCCACCGGGATCCCGCTTATCGCGAAGCGGCCGCCCACGTCGGGCTCGACGTCCACGTCGGTGCCGCACCAGAGGTGGAACTGCTCCGGTTGGGTCATCGACTCGAGCACCTGCTCCGGTACCGCGTCGATGACGAACGACGCGTGCACCTCGCTCGAGGTGAAGTCGCACGTCGGGTCGACTCGCGGCCGTCCAGGTGGTCCGCCGGGTTGGTGATCGCCAGCATCGAGACCGGCCCTTGACAACGTACAACTGATTGGTTGTATGTTGGTCTCGTGACCGAGGCGGACGAGGACCGGGCAGACGCCCTGTTCCACGCCCTCGCCGACCGGACCCGGCGCGACATCATGCGTCGGGTGCTGGCCGGGGAGCACTCGGTCTCCACGCTCGCGGCGAGGTACGACATGAGCTTCGCCGCGGTGCAGAAGCACGTGGCCGTGCTGGAGAAGGCGGGCCTGCTCACGAAGCGACGCAGCGGTCGCGAGCAACTGGCCAGCGGCGACGTGCAGGCGGTGCGGTCGGTCGCGTCGCTGCTCACCGATCTGGAGCAGGTCTGGCGCGGCCGCATCGCACGCATCGACGACCTCATCGCACTCGACACCACACAGCAGGCAAACACCGACCAGGAGGGCTGAGCCATGCCCGTCACCGACGTCCGCCACGACCCCGACACCCTGACCCTGACCATCACCGCCGAGTTCGCCGCGCCCGTGGAGCGGATCTGGCAGGTCTACGCCGACCCGCGCCAGCTCGAGAAGGTCTGGGGCCCGCCGACCTACCCGGCGACCGTGGTCGACCACGACCTGCGCCCGGGCGGCCGCGTCACCTACTTCATGACCGGCCCGCAGGGCGACAAGCACGCCGGCTACTGGCAGATCACGACGGTCGACGAGCCGCGCGGCTTCTCCTTCGACGACGGCTTCGCCGACCTGGACTTCAACCCCGACCCGGTGCTGCCGGTCTCCAGGAACGTCTACGCGTTCACCGAGCGCGAGGGCGGCACCCGCGCGACCTACGTGAGCACATTCGAGTCTGCAGAGGGGCTGCAGAAGGTGCTGGACATGGGCGTCGTCGAGGGCGCTACGTCGGCCATCAACCAGATCGACGACCTGGTCGCCTGACGCGCCGGGCCGGCGGGCGGTCCGACGTGCGAACGCACCTCGCCCGCGCACGTCGCGTGAGTCGGGACGGGTTACGTCATTCGTGCCGGCGTTGGTGTCGGAGCCGTCAACGGGGTCAGCGGCACCACGTTCACTCTGCGGACCGGCGGTGCCAACGGCGCCGTCGTGGCGGCCACCGTCACCCGCAACGGCACCACCAACCAGTGGATCCTCAACCCGACCCGACCCTCGCGTCGCGGACCACGTACACCGTCGTCGTCACCAGCGGCATCACGGACGCGGCGGGTAACCTGCTGACCCCACCAACTGGAGTTTCACGACCAGCAGGTCCTGACCGTCGGAGGTGCCTCGGCCGGCCTTCGCACTGCGGGGTGTGATCGGAGCGTGACCGCCCCCGGTTGCCGGACCGCCCCCCGCTTGCCACGCTGCCCGGACGGGTGACCGGACGGCGACGGGGGTGGCGGTGGTGCGAACGCAGCGGTGGCGGACCCGGTTCGTGGCGGCGGTGGCGACGGCGGCCGCACTCGTCCTCGCCGGCTGCGCCGACTCGGGCAGCGCGCCCCCGCCACCCGTCCCCGGCCAGGCCGATACCGGTGCCTACGACCAGATCATCGCCGGGTCACCGGTCGCGGATGCCGCCGCGATCCCCGCAGGTTCGTGGGCCGACAAGATCAAGCAGCGGGGCAAGCTGATCCGCGGCGGCACCGACCAGGGCGCGATCTTCTCGCTGAAGGACCCGGCGACGGGCAAGGTCACCGGATTCGACGCCGGCCTCGCGGCCATGCTCGCCCACTACATCACCGGCAAGACGAGCGACGACGCCGTCGAGCTGGTTCTCACCAGCGTCGACACCCGGGAGACGCTGATCCAGAACAAGACCGTCGACGCGGTCGTCGCGACCTACACGATCACCGAGCCGCGTGCCCAGAAGGTCGCCTTCGCGGGCCCCTACTACTCGTCCGGCACTTCGATCATGGTGAAGAAGGACAACACCACGATCAACGGTGTCGCCGACCTCGGGGGCAAGAACGTCGCGACCGAGGCCAACTCGACCGCCGTGCTCGCGCTGCAGCAGTTCGCGCCGCAGGCCAACGTGCTGCTGTTCCAGGACGACGCGTCGTGCGTCGCCGCGCTGCAGGGGGGCCGCGCGGACGCCTACGTCCTCGACGAGAGCATCCTGCTCTCCGACGCGAGCACGAACCCGGCGTTCAAGCTCGTCGGCCAGCCGTTCACGAAGGAGCCGTACGGCGTCGGGCTGCCGCTGGACGACCCGTCGGCCAAGCAGTTCGTCAACGACTGGCTCACCAAGATCTACGCGGACGGCAGCTGGGCGAAGCTCTGGAAGGCGACCATCGGCAAGGTCGTCGCAGGCGACCCGCCTGCCCCACCGGCGATCGGCTCCGTTCCGGGCTCCTGAGGGATCTCGCCCGTCAGCGAGCACACCGCGCGTTTCGCGAAGTGCCCGACCGAGCGCAGCGAGGGGAGAGCGTTGAGCGTCGTCACCGACAACCTCGGGTTCCTGCTCGGTGGGCTGCTGGTCACGCTCGAGCTGACGGTGCTGGGCTTCATCGGGGCGCTGCTGCTCGGCACGGTGCTCGCCGTGTTCCGGGTCAGCCCCGTCGCCCCGCTGCGCTGGGTCGGCGCGGTCTACGTCGAGGTGCTCCGGAACATGCCGCTGCTCACGCTGCTGATCCTCGTGGTGTTCGGCCTGCCCGACGTCGGGATCACGTTCTCGCTGTTCACCTCCGCCGCGCTGTGCATGGCGGTGTTCGGGGCGGCGTTCGTCTGCGAGGCGGTCCGCGGCGGGATCAACACGGTGCCGGTCGGGCAGGCGGAGGCGGCGCGGTCGCTGGGGTTCACGTTCACGCAGTCGCTGCGGCACGTGATCCTCCCGCCCGCGTTCCGGACGATGGTGCAGCCGCTGGTGAACATCTTCATCGGCATCGTGCTCGGCTCGTCGCTGGCGTCGGCGGTCGGGGTGAGCGAGCTGACCAACCGGACCCAGGTGCTGAACCTGCAGTCGGCGCAGGCCGTGGTGCTGTTCCTGGTCAGCGGCGCGATCTACCTGGCGATCGCGCTGCTGGGCGGCGCCGCGGGCGGGGTGCTGGAGCGGCGGGTCTCCGGCGGGCGTGGCCCCCGATGACGCCGGCGGCCGCGGGGGCGACGGCGGGGAGGCAACGGTGAGGGGGAAGACACGGTGACCGCGGCGGCGACCCGCGTCCTCTTCGACGAGCCGGGACCGCGCGGGCGCGCCCGCATCCGGATCGTCACGGTGATCGGCCTGCTGCTCGTGGCCGGGCTCGTCGCGCTGGCGCTGTACCAGTTCTACCGCAACGGCCAGCTCGGCCGGAGCCGCTGGCTGGCCTTCGTGCAACCCGCCTACCTGCGGTTCCTCGCCGACGGGATCCGCGGGACGATCATCGCGACGGTGCTGGCGGCCGTGCTCTCGTTCCCGCTCGGGGTGGTGCTGGCGCTCGGCCGGCTGTCTCGCAACGGGCTGCTGCGCCGGGCCTCGACCGGCTACATCGAGCTGTTCCGCAGCATCCCGCTGCTGCTGTTGATCTACGCGTTCCTGCTGGCGCTGCCCCGGTACGGGATCAACCTGCCGATCCTGTGGAAGCTCGTCGTCCCGATCGTCATGGTGAACGTCGCGGCGCTCGCCGAGATCTTCCGCGCCGGGATTCTCGCGGTGGACCGCGGGCAGGCGGAGGCCGCCGCCGCGCTGGGCCTGCGCGAGGGCACCGCGATGCGGGCGGTGATCCTGCCGCAGGCGATCAGGCTGGTGATCCCGACGCTGGTGACCCAGCTCGTCGCGTTGCTCAAGGACTCGACGCTGGGCTACGTGGTGAGCTACCCGGAGCTCATGAAGCAGGCCCAGAACCTCACCGTCTACACCCACCTGCTGGTGCAGACCTACCTGGTCGTCGCCGCGATCTACGTGGTGGTGAACCTGCTGCTCTCCCGGTTCGCGGTGTGGCTGGAACGCCGCCTGAGCTCGCGGACGGGCAGCCGGGCGGCCCGCGGTCGGGCGGCGGAACCCGAGGGCGTCCCGCAGACGATGGCGTGATCGTTCCGGCCGGAACGTGGCTACTGCGCGGGGAGCACCTACGTCGCGGTGGGATCGATCAGCGGGCGGGTCCGCCGCGCGGGCGTGACACCACCGTTGCCACCCTCGACCCCGGCTCGACCTCGACACCCGCCGTCGCGCCACGGGCGGATGGTCCAGCGCTCGCCGGGGCCGGTGCATACCAGGAGCCGCTCGTGCATAGCGCGTAGCGTCTGCACGGCTGTGTCGTGCTGTGCCCGGCGGGGAGCTCGTCGCGTGAGCGGTGGTGCTCGTGCTCGCCGGGGCCGGTGCACACCGGGAGCCGCTCGTGCATAGCGCGCAGCGTCTGGACGGCTGTGTCGTGCTGTGCCCGGCCGCGCCCGGTGTGCCCGGGCGGGAGTTCATCGGGTGAGCGGTGGTGCTCGTGCTCGCCGGGGCCGGTGCACACCAGCGCATGCCGGTGCACACGGCGGACCGGGTGCGTGACCGTGTCGCGGTATGCACGGACCGTGCGGTGTTCCCTCGGGTTCGGCTCCGGTGCGGTCGGGCTCCGGTGCGGTCGGGCTCTCCGGTGCGGTCGGGCTCAGGTGCGGCCGAGCTCAGGCGCGAGGTAGGTGCGGCTGCCGTGGTGGGTCAGCTCGTCCAGCACGACGTCCAGGTCGCCCCCCGC
>JAEUJO010000077.1 GCA_016794615.1 Pseudonocardia sp.
GCCGCCGCGCGCACCGCCGCGGGCCGTCCGGCCTTCGCCGCGTACTCGGAGTAGCTGAGCGGCGCCCCCGCGGGCACCGTTCGCAGCACCTCCCACGCGTGCTCGAGGAACGCCCCCGACCGCTGGCGGACCGGCACGTCCGCGACGGCGCCCAGGTCGCCGTCGTGGTAGCGGGTGATCGCGGCCGTCACGTCGCCGAGGTCACCCATCTGCTGCACCGATGTCGGCCGCAGCGTCGGATGCACCAGCGGGAGGAGGTCGTCGAGGTCGGCGGTCCACCCGGAGGCGAGGACCGCCCCGTCGTCGTCGACGACTGCGGTGAAGGGGCCCGCCGGAGTGTCGAGGGTCGTGTACATGCTCATGCGGATCTCCTGATCGAGGTTGCGGCGCCCCACAGGTGCAGGGCGGCGTAGGAGCGCCACGGGGCCCACTGGGTCGCGTGACGCGGGAGGTCGTCGATGCCGAGGACGCGCGCGCCGCGGCGCACGGCCAGGTCGTCGGGAAGCAGTTCGTCCGGGTCGCCGAGCACCCGGATCGCCAGGTAGCCGGCACTCCAGGGGCCGAGCCCCGGCAGTGCGACGAGGTCGGCGCGCAAGGCTGCGGCGTCGCGGCCGGCGTCCAGCACGAGCGTCCCGTCGGCCAGCGCGGCCGCGAGCCCGACGATGCTCGCGGTGCGCCGGGCGGGCCCGGTCAGCACCTCCGCACCACGCTCGGCCACGGTCGCGGCGGTCGGGAACAGCAGGTCGGGGCCGTCCCCGACGAGCGCGGGCGGCAGCCGCTCGCCGAGCGCGGCGGCGAGCCGGGCGGCGGCCGTGCGGGCGGCGGCGACCGAGACCTGCTGGCCGAGCACCGCACGCAGTGCCGTCTCCGCGGGGTCGACCGTGCCGGGCAGCCGGATCCCCGGCACGGCCGCGACGCTCGATGCGAGCACCGGATCGGCGCCCAGCACCGCGTCGACGGCGACGGGATCGGCGTCGAGGTCGAGCAGCCGCCGCAGCCGGGCGACGGCGGGGGCGAGGTCGCGAGGATCGGACAGGCGCAGGGTGGCGACGACGTGCGTGTCGCCCCCCTTTCGCGACCGTCGCACGTGCTGCGATGCAGCGCGCCGCCCGTCGATCTGGCCGTCACACCCCTGCTGCGACGGTCCGCCATGGGGTGCGACGGCGTTCCTGTTCGCGCGCCGCGTCGCCGCTGGAGAGCCCGACTCGGCGGGAGTGAGGGCGAGCTCCACGGTCGCCGGCCCGCGCGGGAGCCGCAGCGTCCGCCGGTACGTGCCACCGTCCACCTGCTCGACCCCGGCCACAGCTCGCGCGGCGAGGAAGGCCAGGAGACCGGCGGCGTCGAACGGCGGCCGATAGGGCAGCCGCAGCACGATCGCGCCGGTCGCCGCCGGAATCGCCCGCCGCCCGGCGTCGGCCCGAAGCGTCGTGGGCGAGACCCCGTAGACCTCGCGCACCGTGTCGTTGAACTGCCGCACGCTCGCGAACCCCGATGCGAAGGCGACATCCGCCATCGCCATCGGTGTGGTCTCCACGAGAAGCCGCGCGGTGTGCGCGCGATGGGCCCGCGCCAGGGCGAGTGGGCCGGCGCCCAGTTCGGCGCTCAGGACCCGTCCGAGATGGCGCTCGGAGTACCCCAGGCGCGTGGCCAACCCGGGCACGCCGTCCCGCTCGATGACGCCGTCGCCGATCAGCCGCATCGCGCGCGCGGCGAGATCGGCGCGCACGTTCCAGTCGGGCGAGCCGGGCACCGCGTCGGGCAGGCAGCGGCGGCAGGCACGAAAGCCACGGAGCTGGGCCGCGGCCGCCGTCGGCCAGAACTCGACGTTGGTGCGTTTGGGCGTGACAGCCGGGCAGGACGGGCGGCAGTAGATGCCGGTGGTGCGGACAGCTGTGACGAAATGACCGTCGAACCGCGCGTCGCGCGAGGTCACGGCCCGGTAGCAGCGGTCCTGATCGAGAATCACAGTGACGATGCTGCCACTCGCCGGAAGGCCGTTCTGGCGGGAATCGGACGCGACGGCCGGAGCGGTCAGCAGCGGTGACGCGAGGTCTCGTCGGGGCCGAACCGGATCGCGGCCCAGCCGAGCAGCAGGAGCAGGAGGAGGACGAGAAGCACCATGCGTCCATGGTCGACCGTGAGCACCCGTCGGACGAGTGGCAGGAATGCCGCTGTTCGGCAAAATCCGGCCATGCCGTGTCGCGCGACTACCCTGGTGCCTCGTGTCCCTCACCCTCGGCATCGTCGGCCTGCCCAATGTCGGCAAGTCGACGCTGTTCAACGCGCTCACCCGCAACGACGTGCTGGCTGCGAACTACCCGTTCGCGACGATCGAGCCGAACGTCGGTGTGGTGCCGCTGCCGGACGCGCGCCTGCAGAAGCTCGCGGAGATGTTCGCCTCCGCGCGGATCGTGCCCGCGACGGTCTCGTTCGTCGACATCGCCGGCATCGTCAAGGGCGCGTCCGAGGGGGCAGGGCTGGGCAACAAGTTCCTCGCGAACATCCGCGAGTCCGACGCGATCTGCCAGGTCGTACGGGTCTTCGACGATCCCGACGTCGTGCACGTCGAGGGTCGCGTCGACCCCGCGTCGGACATCGAGACGATCTCCACCGAGCTGATCCTCGCCGACCTCCAGACGCTGGAGAAGGCCGTCCCGCGCCTGACGAAGGAGGCGCGGATGCAGAAGGACCGCCGTCCGGTGCTGGAGGCCGCGGAGGCCGCCGTGGAGATCCTGGACGGTGGCCGGACGCTCTTCGCCGCGGGCGTGGACCGCGCGCCGCTGCGCGAGCTGTCGCTGCTGACGACCAAGCCGTTCCTCTACGTCTTCAACGCGGATGAGGGTGTGCTCACCGACGAGGCCCGGCGCAAGGAGCTCGCCGACCTGGTCGCACCGGCCGACGCCGCCTTCCTGGACGCCAAGGTCGAGGCCGAGCTGCTGGAGCTGGACGAGGAGTCCGCCCGCGAGCTGCTGGAGTCGATCGGCCAGCCCGAGCCCGGCCTCTACGCGCTGGCCCGCGCCGGCTTCCACACCCTTGGCCTGCAGACCTACCTCACCGCGGGCCCCAAGGAGTCCCGCGCCTGGACGATCACGCAGGGCGCGACGGCGCCGCAGGCGGCCGGCGTGATCCACACCGACTTCGAGCGCGGGTTCATCAAGGCCGAGATCGTGTCGTTCGACGACCTCGTGGCGGCGGGCTCGATGGCCGCGGCGAAGGCGGCGGGGAAGGTGCGGATGGAGGGCAAGGACTACGTCATGCACGACGGGGACGTGGTCGAGTTCCGGTTCAACGTCTGACCCTGACGCCGAGCGTGTGCTCTGCTCGTCGTGACATGACACACCGCGTGATGCCGGCGACGTGATCAGGTCGTTCGGCGACGCCGCGACCGAGCGTCTCTGGTCGCGGCAAGATCGCCGAAGCTCGATCCGCGCATCGAGCGGGTTGCGCTGCGGACGCTGGTGATGCTGGACACGGCGGAGGTTGCGCTCCGCCTGAGCGGCTTGTGCAGCCACGGCCAGGCGGACGTTGCCGGTGCCTCCGACCCGATGATGTGATCTGCGGCGGCCCGGTCACCGCCAGCCGAGTTCCGGGGCGAGGTGGGTGAGCACGCTCTCGATCACGTGCGCGTTGTAGTCGACGCCCAGCTGGTTGGGCACGGTGAGCAGGAGCGTGTCCGCGGCGGCGATCGCCTCGTCCTCGGCGAGCTCGGCGATCAGCTTGTCCGGCTCACCCGCGTAGGTCCGGCCGAACCGGGCGTTGCCGCCGTCCAGCCGGCCGACCTGGTCGGTGCTGCCCCGCTCCTGCCAGAACAGCTGCCGGTCGAGATCGTTGACGATCGGGAAGATGCTGCGGCTGACCGAGACGCGCGGCTCGCGGTCGTGCCCGGCCGCCGTCCAGGCCTCCCGGAACCGCTGGATCTGCTCGGCCTGCAACTGGTGGAAGGGCACGCCGGTGTCTTCGGTCAGCAGGGTCGAGCTCATCAGGTTCAGCCCCTGCTCGGCTGTCCACTCCGCGGTCGCACGCGTGCCGGCACCCCACCAGATCCGGTCCCGCAGACCTGGTGCGTGCGGCTCGATCCGCAGCAGGCCCGGAGGGTTGGCGAACATCGGGCGTGGATTGGGCCGGGCGAAGCCCTCACCCTTGAGGACCTCGAGGAACCCCCGGGTGTGCTCGCGGGCCATGTCGGCGTCGCTCATGCCCTCCGGCGGGTTGTACCCGAAGTAGCGGAAGCCGTCGACGACCTGCTCCGGTGATCCCCGGCTGATGCCGAGCTGCAGCCTGCCACCTGAGATGAGATCGGCGGCGCCGGCGTCCTCGGCCATGTAGAGCGGGTTCTCGTACCGCATGTCGATCACGGCCGTGCCCAGCTCGATCCGGCTGGTCCGGGCCCCGGCCGCGGCCAGCAGCGGAAACGGCGAGGCGAGCTGCTGGGCGAAGTGGTGGACGCGGTAGTAGGCGCCGTCGGCACCCACCTCTTCCGCGGCGACGGCGAGCTCGATCGACTGGAGCAGGGCGTCCGCCCCCGACCGCACCATCGACTGCGGGGATGCCGACCAGTGCCCGAAGGACAGGAACCCTATCTTCTTCACGCATCAACCAACTCGCCTGCGTCGAGCGGCATTCCGTGCGCTGTCAGGCGCTGTCAGGCGCCGCGGTGCACACCTGCTCCGGTCGTGCACACCAGGAAGTGATCGTGCACATGGTGCAGCATGTGCACGAGCCGGCCGGGCTGTGCACGAAAGCGATCGGCCGCCGGCCGAGCTGCTCGTAGAACGACCGGACCCGGCCGCGCCGAGGGTGACGCTGATCCGCTGGTCCATGGCTGCGGACGCCGGGCGGCCGCGACCGACGGCTTCTCGGCGCGCGGGCGCCCAGCGCGACTGCTCAGCGCGCGACGAACGCCGCCAGCAGCGCCTGCACCTCGTAGACGTCCACCCCGCGCCCGAACTGCTTCGCGATCCCCTGCCCGCCGGAGATCCAGATCGTCAGCTCGGCGTCGAGGTCGAACGTGCCCGCCGTCTCCACGCTGAAGTGGGTGATGCTCTTGTACGGGACCGAGTGGTACTGCATCTTGCGGCCGGTGACGCCCTGCTTGTCGATGAGGATCAGCCGCCGGTCCGTGAAGATGAAGACGTCGCGGACGAGCTGGTAGGCCGCGTGCACCTGCTCGTCCGACGTGAGGAGGCGGGCGTACTCCTCGGCGACGGCGCGGGGGTCGACCCGTGACGCGTTGCCGGTGAGGCCGTCGAGAAATCCCATGTCGATACCCCTCATGAGTGGTCTGCGCCGACCGTAGGCGTTCCCACTCACGGCCGGGCCGGAACGCCGGGTTACGCCAGCATCGCGGCCTGCAGCGGCGCCGGGAACCGGACGCTGAACCGCACGTCGCCGAGCAGGTCCTGCAACCCCACGGCGGCGCGGTCGATCTCGTCGCGGCGGGCCGCGCCGACGTCGGTGAGCAGCCGCACCGCGACCGTCCCGTCGCGACGCTGCACCCAGCTCCCGACGATCCGCCCGTCGACCCACACGGTGGGGCCCCCGTTGCCGTTGCGGTCGAACACGGCCGCGGCGACGGCGGGGTCGAGGTACCACGACCGCTGCTTCCACCCCATCGTCGTCGGGTCGAGGCCCGGCAGCAGCGCGACCCACGGCTCGGGTGCACCGACGGGTTCGAGGTCGTCGGGGAGCAGGAAGCCCGGACCGCCGTCCAGCTCGACCTCGACGGCCCCGACGTCGGCGAGCGCGCGGGTCGTCGTCGCCGCCGTCCAGCCCGCCCACCACTGCAGGTCGGCCCGCGTGGCCGGGCCGAACGAGCGCAGCCACCGCCGGGCGAGCCCGGCCGCGGCCGTGGGCTTGTCCAGCCCGGCGTCGATGCCGCCGGGGATCCAGCCGTCCGCGGCCGCCCACCGGTACTGGCCGTTGATCCACGTACCGGTCGGCCGGGCCCGGACGACGTCGCCTGCGAAGCCGAGGACGAGCAGGAGACGGGTGTGCGCGGCCACCGGCGTGGCCTGTCGGCCGCTTCCGATCATCACCGGAAGCGCCAGGTCGGGCACGGACCTCCCCAGGTCGCGTGCGGTCATGGGGCCGTCGGCCAGAGCGCGGAGCACGGTCGTGCGACCGGCTGCGATCCACGCGTCGGGATCGTGGACACCGGCTCCGGACAGGGCGGTCGCGAGCATCCGGTACTGGACGCGGTGCAGATCGACGGTGGCCGCCGCATGGGCGAACCGGATCGTCTCCGGCCCGCCGACCCACAGCGTGCGCCGCATCGCGTGGTGGCGCAGCAGCGTCCGGTCGTCGTAGAGCGCCTTCTCCACGGCGGCGAGCGCCGGGTTCGCCATCCGGACGAGCACGGACAGGTAGACGGTGACGGGATCGCTGGAATGCAGCGCCACCACGTCGTCGGCGATGGCCACGACGTCGTCGGTGCGCCCGGACGGCACGAGCCGGTGCCGCACCCCGATCCGGGCGCGGCGTTCGGCCGTGTCGATGCGACGGGCGGGCACGGCAGGAGGCGTTTGTCAGCCCAGGGTCGACGCGTGGTCCGGCACCTCGTGGAACTGCTCCCGCGGCGGCCGCTGATAACCGCGCGACGGCGGGCGCTCCGGCAGCACCAGCACCTCCTTGTGCACCGGCCGCCAGGGCACGCTCGCCAGCAGGTGCGCGATCGTGTTGATGCGGGCGCGGCGCTTGTCCACGGACTCCACCACCATCCACGGCGACATCGCCGTGTCCGTGTGGCTGAACATCTCGTCCTTCGCGCGGGAGTAGTCCTCCCAGCGCGTGATCGACTGCAGGTCCATCGGGGAGAGCTTCCAGCGCTTCATCGGGTTGTTCATCCGGTCCCGGAACCGCTTCTCCTGCTCACTGTCGCTGACCGAGAACCAGTACTTGCGGAGCAGGATCCCGTCTTCGATCAGCATCTCCTCGAACAGCGGGCACTGGCGCAGGAACCGGGAGTACTCCGCGGGGGTGGCGAACCCCATCACCCGCTCGACGCCGCCGCGGTTGTACCAGCTGCGGTCGAGCAGCACGATCTCGCCGGCCGCGGGCAGGTGCTCGACGTAGCGTTGGAAGTACCACTGCGTGCGCTGGCGCTCGGTGGGCGCGGGCAGGGCGATGATGCGGCAGATGCGGGGGTTGAGGTACTCCGAGATGCGCTGGATCGTCCCGCCCTTGCCCGCGGCGTCGCGGCCCTCGAACACCACCACGAGCCGGGTTCCGCTCGTGCGTACCCACTCCTGCATTTCGACGAGCTGCTCCTGCAGGCGCAGCAGCTCCCGCTCGTAGAGCTTCTTGTTCAGCCGCTTCTTCTCAGTGGCGGTCATCAGTGTGAGTCCTTTTCGAGCGGCTGTTGCAGGCAACAGGGCGGTTGGCGCATCGCAGTCTAGATCGAAGAGGGCTCACTGTGCCTCCATCTGTTCGGAGATCGCAATGGCGAGATCGACGTCGCGTTGGGTGATGCCGCCCTCAGAGTGCGTCGAGCAGCGGAAGGTCAGGGTGCGCCAGCGGATGTCGATGTCCGGGTGGTGGTCGCGGCTCTCCGCGACCTCGGCGACCCGCGCCACCACGCCGATCGCCACCGGGAACGTCGGCAGCTCGGCAGTCAGGACGAGTGCGTCGCCCTCGCGCTGCCAGCCGGGAAGGTCTTTCAGCGCCGTGTCGATCGCGGCGTCGTCGAGGAGTGCGGGCATGGGCTCATCCTTGCGTCAAAGTGAGCCCGGAGAAACCCGGAGACCGGTCGGACGGCTGCGGCTCAGGCGTCCCGACGCAGCATCCGCGCGATCGTGGCGGACAGACCGACCGCGAGGTAGCACAGCGCCCGCCACGTCGCGTCCCACATCCCGGTGAGCGGCATCGGGTCGCGCAGCGCGTCGACGGCGGCCGACCAGCCCGACGTGAGCAGGTACGGCTGCAGCCACTCCAGCGTCGGAATCGCGCCGAGCACGCCGAAGACGATCAAGCCGCCGAGCACCGCGGCCAGCACGACGAGCGGGTGCTCGGTCCAGGCCGACACGGCCAGCGCCACGGCACCGACGGCCGCGAGCTGCCCCACGGCCCACACCACGACCAGCGCGATCCGGGCGAGTGCCTGACCGATCCCGAGCGTGGTGCCCGACAGGGTGACCAGCTGCCAGCCGGTCTCGCCGACCACCAGCAGCCCGGCCAGCATCCCCACCACGGCCAGCACGAGCACCGCGGCCGCGGCCACCACGAGCACTCCGAACGCCTTCATCCCCACCAGCCGCAGGCGGCTGACGGGGGCGAGCAGCAGCCCGCGCAGGGTGCCGCAGGCCGTCTCACCGGCGATCGCGTCGGCCGCGGCCATGGCCACGGCGAGCGGCAGCAGCAGCGCGAGCGACACGGTCACCGCCACGATCGGCAGGACGAGGCCGTTCCCGGCCACCGCGCCGATCAGCCCACGGCCGGGGCCCGCGCGGCGGCCCGCCACCGTGACCCCGACCGCGATCAGCACCGGGATCAGCGCGAGGAGGCCGAGTATCACGAGGGTGCGCGGTCGGCGCAGGACCCAGCGGACCTCGGCGCCGAGCAGGCGGCGCAGCGGTGCGGTCCGCGGCGCGTCGCGGAGGGACCCGGTGTCGGGCAGCGCGCTCACCGCACTCCCTCGCTGCGCTCGGTCGGCGCTGCGCGCACGCGCTGTGACACTGGTTCGCTCGCACGCTCGCTGCGCCGCACTCCCTTGCTGCGCTCGGTCGGCGCTGTGCGCACGCGCTGTGACACTGGTTCGCTCGCACGCTCGCTGCGCCGCACTCCCTCGCTGCGCTCGGTCGGCGCTGCGCGCACGCGCTGTGACACTGGTTCGCTCGCAAGCTCGCTCACGGCGCCGGATTCTGCACTCACGTCGCCGTCTCCGTCAGCCGCGCGAACAGCTCCTCGAGCCGTGGCCGCCCGCGCCGCGCCTCGTGCACGGCCACCCCGGCCCGGACCAGCAGCGCGATCACCCCCGGTGCGTCGCCCGCGGGCACGACGACGCCGGGTTCGTCGGCGTCGTCGCGGTACGCGTCCAGGCCGGCCGCGCGCAGCGTCGCGACGGCCAGGTCGGTGTCCGGGGTGGTGACGACGAGCCCGGTCGCGTCCGCGTCGAGCAGGCGACGCAGCTCGCCTTCGGCGATCAACGAGCCCGACTGGAGCACCGCGACGTGCGTGCAGGTCGCCTCGACCTCGGTGAGCAGGTGCGACGACACGACGACCGTCGCCCCGCCCGCGTGCAGCTCGGCGATGATCCTGCGGACGTCGCGGGTGCCGGCGGGGTCCAGGCCGTTCGTCGGCTCGTCGAGGATCACCAGGCGGCGCGGCAGCAGCAGGGCCCCCGCGAGGCCGAGGCGCTGCTTCATGCCGAGCGAGTAGCCGCGGAACCGGCGGTCGGCGGCGTTCCCCAGCCCGACGCGCTCGAGCGCGGCGTCCACGGCTGCCGGGATCGCCCGCGTCGGCAGGAGCGGCTCGGTCGCCGCGACGCGCCGCAGGTTCTCCCTCCCGGACAGGAACGGGTGGAAGCCCGGGCCCTCGACGAGCGCGCCGACGTGCGGCAGCACGACCGCCGCGCCGGTCGGCATCGGGTGGTTGAGAAGCTCCGCCGTGCCCGCGCTGGGGCGGGTCAGGCCGAGCAGCAGCCGGATGAGGGTGGTCTTGCCCGAGCCGTTGGGGCCGAGCATGCCCAGGACGGCGCCGTCGGGGATGTCGAGGTCGACGTCCTCAACCGCGACGGTCGCGCCGAACACCTTGCACAGCCCGCGGACCCGGGCGGCGACGGCCGTGCCCGGATCCGCGGCGACGGCGAACGTCACCGGGAGAGCGCGTCGGTGAGCACCGGCGCGGGCACGGCGCCCGCGGCGATGCGCCCGTCGTCGGTCACGATCGCGGACCCGACCGCGGTGGTGATCAGCCGTCCGCTGCCCCAGGTCCCGCTGACCGGCGTGCCGATCGCGGAGAGGTCGGGGGTGTTCGGGCCGGCCGTCGCCGTCGTCGTGCCCGCGGGTCTCCGCATGATCTTGACGGTGTCCCAGCCGTCACCGACGGTCGTGGTGTCCTGGTGCTGCGTGGTGGGATCCTTCGCAGGGGCGTCCGTGACCGTGGCGCCGGGTGGCGGGGTGAAGGTGAACAGCGCGGGATCCTGCGGGCCGAACGTCAGGGCGGTGAAACCGACCTGCACCGCCGGCCCGCTCGACCCGGTGGCGAGCACGGTCAGGCGCAGCGGGATGCGCTTCTCCGCGTCGACCGCCACCCGCACCTCGCGCAGCAGCGTCCGCTCGGTCGGGGCGGGGGTGAGCACGAGCTCGTAGGCGCCGCGACCGGCCACCGTCGCGGTGCCGTCGACGGCGACGGTGCTGGTGGCCCGCAGCTCGGCGATCGCCTGCGCCACGGCGGCCGCGGGGTCGGTCGGGGCGGCGCGGTCCGCCTGGGCGCCTGCGGGGCGCTTGACCACCGTGCGGTCGTCGGAGTTCCAGGCCCAGCGGGTCGTGCCGTCGGAGACCAGGGTGCGCTCGCCGGTGTCGGTCGGCAGCGCGACCCGGCCGAGGTGATTGCCGCCGGACCAGACCCGGGCGGTGCTCGTGCCGTTCGCGGCCTGGGGCATCTGTGGCAGCGCGGGGAGCCCGAGGTCGTTGTCCAGCTCGACCGTGCCGTTGAACGGGCCCGGGTCGGCGTGGGTGAGCACCGAGTTCACCAGGTCCTCGGGCGTGACCGGCGGCAGCTGCGGCTGGGCGTACGCACCGCCGGCGACCGCGACGAGTCCCAGTCCGACGGCGCCGACGATGCCGATGGTCGCGGCGATCCGAGCCGTCCTGCGTACTGCCATGGGGACAGCGTGACTCATACGTGCTGAGAGAGTTCTGAGCCGGGCGGAGCGGGGCCCGGCGGAGGTAGGTTGCCCTCGATGGCACGGGTGCTGGTGGTGGACGACGAGCCCGGGGTGCGCACTGCCGTGGCCCGCGGGCTGACGGCCGAGGGCATGGACGTTGTGGCGGTGGGCGACGGCCAGTCCGCGCTGCGCGCCGCCCTGACCGGCAGTTTCGACGCCGTCGTGCTCGACATCATCTTGCCGGGCCTGTCCGGTTACCGGGTGCTGGAGCACCTGCGGGCCGCGGGCGTCGACACGCCCGTGCTGCTGGTCTCGGCCAAGGACGGCGAGGTCGACCAGGCCGACGGGCTCGACCTCGGTGCGGACGGCTACCTCGTCAAGCCGTTCTCCTTCGTCGTGCTGGTGGCGCAGTTGCGGGCGATGCTGCGCCGCCGCGACGGGGTGCGGGCCGGGCGGAGGATCGCGCTCGGCTCCCTGGTCGTCGACCCGGTGGCGCGGTCGGTGAGCTGGACCGGGCGCACGGTGGAGCTGTCGCCGCGGGAGTTCGCGCTGCTGCACGCGCTGGTCAGCCATCCCGACACGGCCGTCACGAAGGACGAGCTGCTGCGGCTGGTGTGGGGGGACGAGCAGGCCGCGAGCCGGAACGTCGTCGAGGTCTACGTCGGCTACCTGCGGCGCAAGCTCGACGCCGTGGGTGCGGGCGATGTCGTGCGCACCGTCCGCGGGCACGGCTACCTGGTCGCGTCCGGGTGACGGTCCTGCGGGCGGCGCGGAACTGGTGGGCCCGGCGCACCCTGCGGGTGCGGATCACGCTGACGGTCGGCGGGGTGGCCCTCGTCGCGCTGCTCGCGCTGAGCCGGCTCGCCACGGCGCTGGCGTTCGGTGAGCTGGTCAACGCGACCGACCAGGAGCTGCGCACGCAGGCGGAGCAGGCCGCCGCCCGGCTCGAGAGCGGGGCGACCGACGCGCCGGGGGTGCTGGTCGTCGACACGGCGGGGCGGGGCGTGGCCGGGGGCCCGCCGCTGCCGCTCGATGCGGCGCAGGTGTCCCGGCTGGCGGCGGGCGAGGGGGTGACCACCCAGCGGTTCTCCGCGCCGCGAAGGTGGGTCGTGGCGTCCGCGATCTTGCCGGACGGTACCCCGCGGCTGGTCGTGGCGTCGGCGGACCTCGTGGGCGGGACGGCGCTGATGCGGCGGGCCGCGGGGCTCGCGGTGGTCAGCGCGCTGCTCGCGACGCTGGTCGTCGCCGGGGCGGCGTGGGTGGCGACGCGGGCGGCGCTGCGGCCGGTCGACCGGCTGCGAACGGCCGCCGCGGCGTTGCCGCCCGGCGACCGGCTGCCCGTGCCTGCGGCCCACGACGAGCTGCGCGCCCTGGCCGCGGAACTGAACGGGCTGCTGGCCCGGCGTGACGACGCGGTGGCGCGGCTGGAGCGGTTCACCGGCGACGCGGCGCACGAGCTGCGCTCCCCGGTGGCCGCCATCCGCGCGCAGGCCGAGGTCGCCCTCGTCCACCCCGACCCGGCGCTGAACGAGGAGACGCTGCGCGCCGTCGCGGTGGAGGCCGAGCGCCTCACCACGCTGCTGGCCGTCCTGCTCGCGCTGACCCGGGCGGACGCCGGCCAGCGGCCGCCGGCCAGCCCGGTCGACCTGGCGGCGGCGGCGCGCGCTGCGATCGGGCGGCAGAACCGGGACGGGGCCGTGGTGAAGCTGGTCGCGCCCGTGCCGGCCGTCGTGGCGGCGAGCCCCGGCGAGGTCGGGCTCGTGCTCGACAACCTGCTCGGCAACGCACTCCGGCACACGCGGACCGTCGTGCGGGTCGGCGTGCTTCCTGCGGGACGCACGGTGCGGCTCGTCGTCGAGGACGACGGATCGGGAATCCCGCAGGCGGACCGCGAGCGGGTCTTCGACCGGTTCACCCGGCTGGACCCGGACACCGAGAGCCGGGCAGGTGCAGGTGCCGGGCTGGGGCTGGCCCTCGTCGCGGCGCTGGTCACGGGCCGGGGCGGAACGGTGGCGGCGGGTGAGGCGCAGGGCGGGGGTGCCCGCCTGGAGGTCCGCTGGCCCGCCGCCCGCGAGCGGCCCTCGACCCCCGGCCCATGACCGAACGGTGCGGCCCCCGACGATCGACCGGTGCCCACCTCTGACGGCTATCGTCCCCGCGGGACGTCGTTCAGCTCGATCCTCCGGACGGGCTTCCTCGTCGATGCGCCGCCGCGCACCGTCGCGGGGGTGCTCCGCGACTCCGCCACCGCCGCGGAGGCGCTGGATCGGGCCGGTCACCGGCTGACGGCATCCGTCCGGCTCCTCGCTCCCGGCGACGAGGTGCGCGTGGCCGTCCGGCTGCTGCCCGGGCTGCGGATCCCGCTGCGCACGCGGATCGACCGCGTCGACGCGACCGGGATGACGTCGGTGCTCGCCGCCGGCCCGCTGCGCGCGCTCGCGCACGTCACCACCCTCACCCCGACCCCCTCCGGTACCTCGGTGACTGACGAGCTCCGCTGGACCGGCCCGCTCGGCTTCCTCGGTCGGCTCGCCGATCGCGTGCTGATCCGACACCGGATGCGGCGGGTTCTCGGCGCCCGGGCGGAGGTCGTCACGGTTCGGGCAGAAGCGCTTGCCCGGGCGTCAGCGGTCGTCGCCACCGCGCTGGTCCGGAACGGGCGGGTGCTCGTCGCCCAGCGCGCCCGCCCGGTCGAGCTGGCCGGCCGGTGGGAGCTGCCCGGCGGCCGGGTGGAACCCGGCGAGGACGAACCCGCCGCTGTCGTGCGGGAGTGTCGCGAGGAGCTGGGGACGGACGTCGTCCCGGACGGCAGGGTAGGCACCGACCTGCCGATGGACATCGGTGTGCTGCGCGTGCACCTCGCCCGCCCCGCTCCCGGAGCGGCCGAGCCGCGAGCGCTGGAGCACACCGCCGTGCGCTGGGCCGACGCGGCCGACGTGCCGG
>JAEUJO010000107.1 GCA_016794615.1 Pseudonocardia sp.
CCGGTCCCGTCCGTCCCCCTCCCAGGGTGTCACGACACCGGCCCGTGCCCAGGAGACCGCACGACGGGGCATCTGCGTCCCACGTCGACGCCGCTTCCCGGCCACCGGAACCGGCCCGACGTCAGGCAGACCGTCGGGTGACCAGCCGCCAGATCCAGCTCGACGGCACGTAGCGGCCGTGCAGCACGTACTCCCGGGTCGCGTCGGTGAGCAGCGTGGAGTCGAGCAGCCGGCGCGCGGCAGGCTCGCCGACCAGGAGCAGCTCGTCGGCGGGCGCCAACGTGAAGTCGTCGGGGGGCGCCAGGTGCACGTCGCCGTCGCGGGCGACGAGCAGGACGACGGCGTGCAGGTGGTCGTCGCGGTCGTCGGGACTGCGCAGCAGGTCGCCGAGCCGCAGCGGTTCCCGGGCGAGCACGCCCTGCAACGCGGGCGCGTCGGCCGCGCTGAGCCGGACCTTCCACAGCGACTGCAGGTGCGTGCCGCACAGGTCGGTCAGCCGGCCGATCACACTGTCGGCCCAGTCGTCGCTCCGGGCGGGCATCTCGCGCAGGAACCGCCACAGCAGCGGGGTCGACAGCTGCGCATACACCTCGTGCGCGACCACCTCCGCCGGCACCAGCAGCGCGTCGAGATCGACGGCCGCGAACAGCGGCGCGCTGGTCGGCTTGTTCTGCCGGGCGGCGACGAACATCCGGGGGTTCGCGCGGTGTGCCGCGGCGACCAGCGACAGGTTCGTGGTGTCGTTGCCGGTACCGGCCACGAAACCGGCGGCGCGCTCGATGCCCACCGCGGCGAGGACGTGCGGTTCGTAGCCGAAGCCGACGATCGCGTCGGGGTCGTTCTCGGCCGCCTCGCCGTGTTCGACGATCGTGACGTCGTGGCCCCCGGTGCGCAGGGCGTGGGTCACCTCCCGGCCGAACCGGCCGTACCCGCAGACGATCCAGTGGCCGCCCGACGGCAGCTCGCCGCGCTTCGGCAGCGGGGCGCCCGGCCCGCTCTCCAGCCACGTCAACAGCTGGTAGGACGCCGGTGCGCGCAGGGCGAGGCGGAGGTGGTCGCCGAACCGGTCGAACGGGTTGACCACGGTCGGCGAGCCGAAGACCTGCATGCGCGCCGCCATCGCCGGGGTGACGGTGCGAACGATCACCGGCAGGTCGGGGCGCAGCAGCGCCGCGGTCTGGGCCACCGCGAGGTTCGCCTCGTCGTTGTCGGTGATCGCCAGCACCCCCTCGCAACGGGGGTGGCCGAGGCCGGCGACGGCCAGGTGGCCGGGGTCGCCCGCGTCGCCGACGAGCCCGGGGACGTCGGCATGGTAGGAGTCGAGGTAGAGGTCGTCGATGCGGTTGCTGTCGCTGTCGATCACCACGAACCGGCGGCCGAGCGCGTCCAGCGACCGGGCCAGCAGCTCACCGGTCTGCCCGTAGCCGGCGATCAGCAGGAACGGCTCGCCGAGCCGCCGGACCTTGCGGGTGAAGTGCTGAAGCGCCAGCGCCTGGTGGAAGCTGCGTTCCTGCGCCAGCGCCAGCAGCGACCCGATGGCGTAGGCCCAGCCGACCACCGTCAGGTAGATCGAGATGGTCACCCACATCCGCTGGTTGTAGGTGAAGGCGTAGGGGATCTCACCGAACCCGATGGTCGAGGCGGTGTAGCTCATCACGTAGAAGGCGTCGAAGAAGCCCATCCGCCACGGCCGGCCCGTGCCGTCCTGGCCGGGGATCAGCGTGAGCCCGAGCGTGCCGACGGCGAAGATGACGATCAGGACGATCAGCGGCGCCCGCATCCGGCGCATGACGAGGAAGATCGTCGCCGACGCCTGGGACGACGACCCGGTCGGCACCCGCGAGCGGCGCCTCCGCCGCTCGGGCTGCTCCTCGCTGGTGAGCAGGCGGTACCAGAACACCAGCAGCGGGTTGCCCATGCTGCCCCCGTCCCGATCAGCGGCGGTGGAACGACACGGTCTCGACGACCAGCAGCACGACCGAGACGATGTTGGCCAGCAGGGCGCCGCCGGACAGCGAGACGACGCTCGCGGTCGCCTCGCGCGTGAGCACGTCGGCCACGTAGCTCGCATAGCCCCAGACGAGCGCGGCGGAGATCAGCTGGAGATCCGCGACGAGGCTCGTGGCCAGATGCACGGCGCCGATCTGGGTGCGATCGCCGAACTTGAGCACGGTGGCGATGAGGTTGACGACCACGGCGGCGTAGAGCTCGTAGCTGTTGTGCAGCTCCGGATCGCCGATGTCGCCGATGAAGAAGCCGACGTTCAGCGTGGCCGCGAGCAGCACGAAGAAGCCGAAGACGACCTTCTCGAGGTTCATCCGCCACCCTCCTGCCCGATCGCGCCTGCGCCGAACCTAACGGGTTCGATGCCGCAAGGCGCTCCGGAACGGGTGTCTCGGCGTCCACGGGTACGCAGGAGTTCGTGTCGCCACCGACTCCGTCGTCGGGGGCACGATGCGGGGGACGCCGCCCTGCCTTCCTCCACTCCCCCGTCACCGTGCGGCTGCGGCGGCCGGTCACGACGTGCGGGCTCGACCGTCGGCGCTCAGCAGGCAGACCGGCCACTCCAGCTGTGCTGCGTCGTCACCCGACAGAAACCTGCGTCAGCCGGCGCGCGGCGCCAGCACGGCGCCGAGCACGGCCAGGGCCACCAGCGGGGCCAGCAGAACGGCCAGGGCGACGGCCGGCGTGGTGAGGAGGGCGAGCAGCGCGCCGCCGAGGCCGACGAGAGTCGCGGTCGTGAGCTGGTCGGCCACCTGCGCCGCCGCGGTGTGCGTCCCGACCCGGTGCACCGCCGAGTGGTGCAGCAGCAGGTAGGACACGGCGGAGTAGCCCACGCCCATGCCCACGCCGGCGACCGTCCACGCCGGGACCGCGAGCCACGCCACGCCCCACGACGGCGCGACGACCAGCAGGCCCGCCACCCCGACGGCGAGGGCGGTGAACCCGATGCGCAGCAGGGCCGCCCGGGACAGGTCCGGGTGGCGGCCCTGCCACGCCGACGCCCCGGCCCAGCCCAGCGCGGCCACGACGAGCGGGATGCCCGCGGCCGTCAGCGACCAGCCGTGCGTCGCGGTCAGCATGAGCGGCAGGTACGAGTTCCCGGCGAAGAACACCCCGGAGATCAGTCCGCGCGCGGCGACGACCGTCGGGACACCGCGGCGGCCCCGGAAGACGCCTGCGGGCAGCAGCCGGCGCAGCGCGGGCACCAGCGCCGCCAACGCGGCGGCGGCGACCGCCGCGCCCAGCGCCCCGGGGCGTTGGCCCGCCCAGCTCACGGCGGTGACGCCGAGCGCAGCACCCGCAGCGGCGACGACGAGGCCGCGTCCGGTCCCCGCAGGCGGGCCGGAGCGGCGCAGCCGGCGCACGCCGGGGACCACCAGGGCGAACGCGACCGCGACGAACGGGACGAGGCCGAGGAACACCCAGTGCCACGAGAACCGCTCCGTGACCAGCGCCGCCACCGGCGGCCCGACGAGCGACGGCACCACCCAGGCTGCCGACATGAGCCCGAACACCGCGGGTCGGGACCGCTCGGGGTAGATCGCCGCGATCGTCACGAAGACCGCGACGAACTGCGTCCCCGCACTCGCCCCCTGCACCACCCGCCCGACGAGCAGCTGGGCCAGCGTGCCCGCGGTGCCGGCGACGACCAGCCCGGCAGCGAACAGCAGCGGCGTGACGAGCAGCGCGGGCCGGGGCCCCGCGAGGTCGCACCACCGCCCGCCCAGCACCGTCCCCAGCACGGACGCGGCGAGGAACGCCGAGAACGGCCAGCCGTAGGCCGACACGGCCCCGAGGTCGGCGATCACCGCGGGCATGGC
>JAEUJO010000130.1 GCA_016794615.1 Pseudonocardia sp.
CCGCGTCCTGACACCCGACGCCGCGCACGACCCGCAGTAGCTCCCGGCCCTCACCCTCGCTGAGGGGACGCACCATCACCGGCCCGGCCATCGCACTCGCCTCGACCCTGTAGAACCACCCTACAAGATCAATTATCGCGCATCGGGTCATCAGATGCACGCACCGACCTCGGCGTGTCGCCAGATCGAACCCGGCTCACACCACTGGCCAGCGCACGAGCTGCGGCGACGCAAGATCTCCATGGTCTTCCAGCATTTCGGCCTGCTGCCACACCGCCGCGTCGTCGACAACGTGGCCTATGGACTGGAGATCTGCGGTGTCGGGCGCGCCGAGCGCACGAAGCGGGCCGGCGAGGTGATCGAGCTGGTGGGCCTGTCCGGCTACGAGCGGTCCTACCCGCACGAGCTCTCCGGCGGGATGCAGCAGCGCGTGGGGCTCGCGCGGGCCCTGGCAGGCGACCCGGACGTGCTGCTGTTCGACGAGCCGTTCTCCGCACTGGACCCGCTCATCCGGCGGGACATGCAGAACGAGGTCATCCGGCTGCACAAAGAGGTCGGCAAGACGATGGTGTTCATCACCCACGACCTGTCGGAGGCCCTCAAGCTCGGCGACCGGATCCTCATCATGCGCGACGGGGCGATGGTGCAGATCGGGGGCGGCGACGAGCTCGTCGGCGCGCCGGCCGACGACTACGTGCGCGACTTCGTCCGCGACGTGTCGCGGGCGCACGTCCTCACGCTGCGCTGGATCATGCGGCCCGTGCGCCCCGACGACCCGACGGACGGGCCCGAGCTGGGTCAGGACGTGATCGTCCGGGAGGCGACGCGGGCGGTGCTCGCCGCGGAGAAGCCCGTCCGGGTCGTCGAGAACGGCGAGGTGGTCGGCATCGTCGGGGACGAGGAGATCCTCGGGATCATCGCGGACACGGACGCCTGATGGCCACGCTGGCGCAACCCCGGGCCAGGCAGTGGCGGATCAGCACGAGCCGTGGGGTCGTCGGCGTGCTGCTCGCCTGGGTCGTGCTGTGGATCCCGCTGCACGGCATCAACACGCTCGCACTGGCCTCGTCCGAGCTCACGCCGCTGCACACCTGGCTGAACGGCCTCAACGAGGCGGTCAACGCGAACCGCAGCACCAGCCCGTTCTTCCTGTACGTCATCGACCCGATCCGGCTGGCGATCGACGCCCTGGTCCGGGTCATCCAGGGCCTGATCAGCCAACCCGCCCTCGGCAGGCCCGCGCCGGTGTTGGGCTGGCTGGGCGTGGTCGCCGTGGCGGGCTTCCTCTCCTGGGCCTTCGGCAACGTCAAGGTCGGGCTCCTGACCGTCTTCGGGCTGCTGTTCATCGGGCTGCAGGGCCTCTGGCAGGAGGCCATGGACACGCTGGCGCTGACGCTGGCCGCGGTGCTGGTGAGCCTGCTCATCGGCATCCCGCTGGGGGTGTGGGCGGGGTTGTCCCGCCGGGTCGAGCGGGCGATCACGCCCGGCCTCGACTTCATGCAGACGATGCCCACCTTCGTCTACCTGGCGCCGCTCACCCTGTTCTTCCTCATCGGCCCGGCGTCGGCGACGATCGCGACCCTGATCTACGCGGTGCCGCCGGTGGTGCGGATCACGGCGTACGGGATCCGCTCGGTGCCGGCGACGACCATCGAGGCCACCGAGTCGCTGGGCTCCACGCGGGCCCAGACCCTCACCAAGGTCCTCCTGCCGATGTCCCGCCGCACGATCGTCCTCGGCATCAACCAGACGATCATGGCCGCGCTGTCGATGGTGACCATCGCCGCGCTCATCGACGCCCCCGGCCTCGGCAAGACGGTCATCAAGGCTCTGCAGACCCTCGACGTCGGCACGGCCTTCAACGCCGGCCTCGCGATCGTGGTGCTCGCGATCATCCTCGACCGCGTCACCACCGCCGCGGCCGCGCGGGCCGACGTGACGCGCGCGCCGTCACCGCGGGAGCACCGGCGGCGGCAGGTCCTGCTGGCGGTGGGCGGCGTCCTCACCGTCGTCTGCATGTACCTGTCCTACACGTACGTGTGGGCCTCGACGTTCCCCTCGACCGAGATCGGGATCGGCAGCGCGATCACCCGCTTCGCCGACACCGTCACGGACTGGGCGCAGACCAACCTCTCCCTCATCACCGCCGGGTTCAAGGACGGCATCACCCGGGTCGTGCTGGACAGCGTCGAGGCCCTGCTCGTGCAGTCGCCGTGGTGGCTCACGACCGCGGCCGTGCTGGCGTTGGCGGCGCTGCTGGGCGGTCTACGGGCGGTGATCTCCGGGGCGATCTGCCTGGCGCTCCTGATCGCCACCGGGCTGTGGTCCGACGCGATGGCCACGCTGGCCGCGACCATCGTCGCGACGGCCATCGTGATGGTGTTCGGCATCGTCGTCGGGGTCTGGATGGGGCGCAGCGCCCGCGCGGACCGGGTGACCCGACCGGTGCTCGACGCCGCCCAGGTCATGCCCGCGTTCGTCTACCTCGTGCCGTTCCTCGCGCTGTTCGCAGCGAGCCGGTTCACCGCGATCGTGGCCGCGATCGTGTTCGCCGCACCGGTCGCCATCAAGATCGTTGCCGACGGCATCCGTACGGTCCCCGCCGTCACCGTCGAGGCGGCGACGTCGGCCGGGTCGAGCACGTGGCAGCTCATGACCAAGGTGCAGCTGCCCATGGCGCGCAGCGCACTCACCCTGGCGACGAACCAGGGCCTGATCTACGTGCTGTCGATGGTCGTCGTCGGCGGTCTGGTCGGGGCGGGCGCGCTCGGCTTCGACGTGGTCGCCGGGTTCTCGCAGGGCACCCTCTTCGGCAAGGGACTCGCCGCCGGGCTGGCCATCGTGCTCCTCGGGATCATGCTCGACCGGATCAGCCAAGCCGCGGCACGCCGTGCCCGGGATGCTCGCTGACCCCCCGACGTTCGACGAAGGAAGGTGCACCGGTGATGAGATCCTGGCGACGCGTGCGGATCGCGCTCGTGGCCGTCGCGGCGCTGGCCCTGGCCGGCTGCGGCGGGGCGACGGTCGGGAGCAGCGGCTCGGGCACATCCGGCGGGTCCGGGCCGGCCTGCGGCACGGTCAACCTCGCGATCAACCCGTGGGTGGGCTACGAGGCCGACGCCGCCGTCTACTCCTACGTCGCGAAGACCAAGCTCAACTGCAACGTGGTGAGCAAGGACCTCAAGGAGCAGGTGGCCTGGGCCGGCTTCGGCACCGGCGAGGTGGACCTGATCCTGGAGAACTGGGGTCACCCCGACCTGACCAAGCAGTACATCACCGATCAGAAGACGGCCGTCGATCTCGGCCCGACGGGCAACAAGGGGATCATCGGCTGGTACGTGCCACCGTGGCTGGCCCAGGCGCACCCGGACATCACGGACTGGACCAACCTCAACAAGTACGCCGACCAGTTCAGGACCTCGGAGTCGGGCGACCAGGGCCAGCTCCTGGACGGCGACCCGTCGTACGTGACCAACGACAACGCGCTCGTGACCAACCTCGGCCTGAACTTCAAGGTCGTGCAGGGTGGCAGCGAGACGGCGCTGATCCAGTCGTTCCGCCAGGCCGAGGCCCAGAAGCAGTTCTTCCTGGCCTACTTCTACGAGCCCCAGTGGTTCTTCGAGGAGATGAAGCTGGTCAAGGTCAACCTGCCGCCCTTCAAGGAGGGCTGTGCAGCGGAGGGCCCGGGGGTTGCATGCGACTACCCGGCATACGACCTCAACAAGATCGCGAGTGCCAAGTGGGTCGCGGCGGGCGGCCCGGCGGTGGAGCTGGCGAAGAAGTTCCAGTGGACCAACGACGACCAGAACGCGGTCGCCCGCTCGATCGCGGTCGACAAGATGTCGCCGGAAGACGCCGCGAAGAAGTGGGTGGACGCGAACCCGGACAAGGTCAACGCCTGGCTGCCGGCCACGAGCTGATCAACCCGGCCGGGACCGGCCGGATGATCGGCTCGGGATGTCGACCAGCCCGGCCAGGGCCTGCTCGAGCAGGGCGTCGCCGACGACGATCTCCTCCAGCGGCAGGCCGAGCAGACCGGCCGCCCGCTCCGCCGCCGCGCGGACGCGGGCGGTCGGGTGCTGTGCCAGCCACACGACGCGGCGGTAGTGGCCGAAGTAGTCGTCGCGGAGCTCCGGGAACCGGTCGAGGCCGAGCTCGACGACGACCGAGCGGTGGAACGACGTCGCGAGGTAGTCGGTGAGCACGTAGGTGCCGGGCTCGGCCTCCAGCAGCGCGCGCATCCGCGCGGCACCGGCGAACACCTCGTAGCAGTCGGTGCCGGGGAGCCGGGGCACGCCGAGCCGGGCGCACACGTCGTCCAGCGCGCCGTAGGTCCCGCAGTCGGCGTACGCGACCGCCACCCGCCCGTACCGGGGCCGCAGGTCGCGCACGCGCTGCTCGACGGCGGCGGCGATCCGCTCCGGCCGGTTGTGCAGCAGCGGCGGCAGCGGATGCACGTCGACGGGCCAGCCGCGGCGGGCGGCGGCGTCGGCGACGGGCCGGGCGATCGCCCCGCAGGCGATCACCGCGGTGCGCGCGGGGGTTGCAGCAAGGTGGCCCTGCTCCAATCCCGTTGCAGCAAGGCCACCTTGCTGGAACCCCGAACCGGCGGGCAACGGGCGGCCGTCGGAGGAGGGGGCGCGGACCGGAGGTCCCGTGGCCCGCTCAGGGGAACGTGAGGCGCTCGACGAACCGGTCGTTGAAGTCGGCGCGGTCGGAGAGCTCGACGTAGTGCACCTCCTCCAGCAGCGCCTGCGCCGCCGCCCGCTCGCGCAGCGACAGCAGGGCCATCTTCGCGCCCTCCCCCGCCACGTTGCCGGCACTGACGATGCGCAGCAGCGCGACGTCGGGCACCAGGCCGATCCGTACCGCGCTCGTCGGCGACAGGTAGCTGCCGAACGACCCGGCGAGCAGCACCTGGGCGACGTCCGCGGCGGTCAGCCCCTGCTCCTCCAGCAGCAGCATCCAGCCGGTGGCGATCGCCGCCTTGGCGAACTGGAGCTCGCGGATGTCGCGCTGGGACAGGTAGAGCCAGCGCGTCGGGTCGTCGGTGGGCTCGTCGTCCAGGAAGGCGAGCACGAACACCCGCTCCTGGCCGACCTGCCGGAGCCGTGCGGCGAGTCCGGGCGGCACCGACGGCGCGTCGGGTGCGATGAGCCGCCCCGAGGCGTCGACGAGCCCTGCGGCGACCATGGCCGCGACGGCGTCGACGAGGCCGGAGCCGGCCAGCCCGACCGGGGCGACGTCGCCGATGACCTGCAGCAGCACGTCCTCGTCGCTGATCTTCACGCCCTCGACCGCGCCCGGAGCGGCCCGCATCCCGCAGCGGATGGCCGCGCCCTCGAACGCCGGCCCGGCGGGCGCGGCCGTCGCGAGCAGGCGGTCGCCCGCGGCGAGCAGGATCTCGCAGTTCGTACCGATGTCGACGAACAGCCGGATCCGCCGGTCGCGGTCCATCCCGGAGGCGAGCGCGCCCGCGACGATGTCGCCGCCGACGTAGGCGCCGAGCGCCGGGAACACGTACGCGCGGGCCCGCGGGTGCACGACGACGCCGAGGTCGGCGGCGACGAGATCGTCGAAGGACCGGGAGGCCATGACGAACGGGGCGACCCCCAGCGGCTCCGGGGACAGGCCCAGCGCGAGGTGGACCATCGTGGCGTTGCCCGCCAACGCGATCTCGTAGACCTCGCGCCGGTCGACGCCGCCGTCGGCGCACACCTCGCCCACGAGCTGGTCGAGGCCGTCGTGGGCGAGCGCGGTGAGCCGGCCGAGCGCGTCGGGGTCCATCATCGTCGCGCTGATCCGGGTGATCACGTCGGCGCCGTAGGGCTGCTGGGGGTTGAGCAGCGACGCGACGGCGACCGGGGTGCCGGTGGCCAGGTCCAGCAGGGTCGCGACGACGGTCGTCGTACCGAGGTCGAACGCGATGCCGAACAGGCGCCCGGTCGTGTCGCCCGGCTCGACGTCGACGAGCACGTCGTCGACCACGACGGCGGTCACGGGGTGGTCACCCGTGTCGTCGCCGGAACGCAGCGCCCGCGCCAGGCCGCGGATCGCCGGGAGATCGACCCGCAGCTCCAGGTCGGGCAGGGCGTCGCGGAGGCGTTCGACGTCCGTGCGCTGGTCGGACAGGGTCGGCTCGGGCAGCGTCACGCAGCGCTTCTGCACCGCCGGGCGCAGGATCACCTGCCTGCCGACGCCGACCGTGGCCGCCTTCGGCCTCGTGACCAGCGGCGGCACCTCCACCCGCAGGTCCTGCCCGGCCCGCGCGCGGCAGGCGAGGCGCCACCCGGCGCGCAGCTCGTCGGGACTGAACGCGCGCGGGTCCAGCCGCGACACCGGGACGTCGCCCTCGACGACCCGCATCCGGCACTTCTTGCACGTGCCGTGCCCGCCGCAGGTGGAGTCGACGGCGATGCCGTTCCAGCTCGCGGCGTCGAACAGGGTGGCCCCGGCGGGGACGCGCACCTCGCGCGGGCGGCCACCGTCGGGGTCGAAGCGGATGCTCACCCGGTCCGGGCCAGGAGGATCGGACACAGGAGGATCGGACACAGGCGGATCGGACACAGGCGGATCGGACGAGGGCGGATCCGGCAGGGCGCTCACGGGGTCAGGCCGTTTTCCCGATCTCGTCCGAGGAGCCGACGCCGGCAGGCGGGGGCTCCTCGGGTGCGGACACCGCCGCGGCCTTCGCCGCCGCCGCGGCGGCCCGCGACCGCGCGATCCACGCCGCGCCCCAGTCGTCGTTGCCCAGCAGCAGGTCCGCGGCCTTGACCGCCTCGACCATCTGCGGCGCCCGCACGTCCATGATCGCGCTGGTCAGGCCGGCATGCATCGCCATCGGCAGGAACGCCGCCCCCAGCGCAGCGCGCCCGGGCATGCCGAACGAGACGTTCCCGGCGCCGAGGGTCATGTTCAGGCCGAACTCGTCGTGGATCAGCTCGATGGTCCGCAGCGTGGTCTTGACCAGCGAGGTGTCCGCCCCGACCGGCATCGCGAGCGGGTCGATGACGATGTCCTCCAGCGGGATCTCGTACTCGCCGACCGCCACGTCGAGGATCTTCTTGGTGATCTCCAGCCGGCGCTCGGGCTCGTCCGGGATCTCGTCCTCCTCGTTGGGCAGGGCGATCACCGCCGCCCCGTGCCGCTTGACGATCGGGAGGATCTGGTCCATCCGCTCCCGCTCGCCGGTGATCGAGTTCACCAGCGCCTTGCCCCGGTACGCGGCGAGGCCGGCCTCGAGCGCCTCGACGACCGAGGAGTCGATGCAGAGCGGGAGATCGGTGAGCTCCTGCACCATCGTGACGGCCTTCGCGAGCAGCTCGGCCTCGTCGGCGAGCGGGACGCCCATGTTGACGTCCAGCATCGTCGCGCCACCGGCGACCTGCTGCTCGACGTCGACGGCGATGCGCGCGAGGTCGCCGCGGCGCAGCTGCTCGGCGAAGATCTTGCGACCGGTCGGGTTCAGGCGCTCGCCGATGAGGCAGAACGGCTGGTCGCTGCCGATGACGACCTCGCGGGTCGACGACCGGAGGACGGTGTGTTTCACGTCGGGCATGTCGGGTCAGACTCCTACGGCGGCACGGCGGGCGGCGAGCAGTTCCTTGGCCTTGCGGACGGCCGTGGCGGCGTCGGCGGCGTACCCGTCGGCCCCCACGGCGTCGGCGTACTCCTGGGTGACCGGGGCACCACCGACCATCACGATCACCCGGTCGCGCAGACCGGCCTTCTGCAGCGCGTTGATGTTGGCCTTGAACATCGGCATCGTGGTGGTGAGGAACGCGGAGAAGCCGACGATGTCCGGCTTGTGCTCGTGGATCCCGGCGATCACCTTGTCCGGCGACACCTGCACGCCCAGGTCGATCACGTGGAACCCCGCGCCCTCCAGCATGATGTTCACGAGGTTCTTGCCGATGTCGTGGACGTCGCCCTTGACGGTGCTCATCAGGAACGTGCCGACGGTCTGGGCGCCGGTCTCGGCGAGCAGCGGGCGCAGGATGTCCAGCGCGCCGCTCATCGCCTTGCCGGCCACCAGCATCTCGGGCACGAAGAAGTCGCCGCGCTCGAAGCGGGCGCCGACCTCCTCCAGCGAGGGGATCAGCGCGTCGAACAGCATCGTCTCCGGCGTGAGGCCCGTGGCGAGCCCCTCGTGGGTCAGCTCGAGCACGCGTGGCTTGTTGCCGACGAGGGTCTCGTCGTAGAGCCCGCGCAGGATTTCCGCGTGGTCCGTCATGTCGACCCCTTCTTCTGAGCTGGTTGGTGGCCCAGCAACGCCGACAGGCCGCGGAGCTCGGCGACCAGGAGATCGCCGAGCTTGGTGATGCCGTACTCGTTGATGCGGTTCGTCGGTCCGGACACCGACACCGCGGCGACGACGGTGCCGTCGACGGTCCGTACCGGGGCACCGACGGCGGTGAGCCCCAGCTCCAGCTCGTCCAGCGACGCCGCCCAGCCCCGGCGGCGCACCTCGACCAGGGCGTGGTCGAACTGGGCGTGGTCCACCGGGGAGTGCGCGGTGCGGCGTTCGAGGTTGCCGAGCGGGAGCGCGAGCGCCCCGTAGGCGTAGAGCACCTTGCCCAGTGCCGTGCAGTGCGCAGGCACGTCCACGCCGACCCAGTTCGCGGCGCCGATCATGTAGCAGCTGTCGACCTGGTCGATCTGGACCAGCGCGCCGCCGCGCGGGACGGCGAGGTTCACCGTCTCGCGCGACAGGTCCGAGAGGTGCTCCATCGTGGGGCGGGCGAGCTCCGACAGGTCGTGCAGCGCGCTCGGCCGGGCGGCATGCAGGGAGAACAGCGCGCCCGGGCGGAACGCGCCGGCCCGGTCGCGGTGCACCAGCCGGTTGCGCTCCAGCGCCTGGAGGAGCCGGGAGGTGGTGGACTTCGCCAGGCCGAGCTCGTCGACCAGCGAGCTGAAGGTGCGCGGCGTCCCCGACTCGACGATCAGGCCGAGCAGGGCGCTGGCGCGCTCCACGGCCTGGCTGCCCGTCTGCGTCGTCGCCATGCAGATCCGCCTCGAGTGTCGACCTCAATAAGTTCCACACTATGGAACCGCTGTTCCGTGAATTGCGGTTACTGTGACGCCGGTCGCCCGGCCCGTCAAGTGCCGGGAGCTGCAGGAGCAGAACCCGTCACGAGCGGAGAACCGCGAATGTTCCGCAACGGAATGCCGCGCTACGAGATCCTTTCCGACGACGCCATGGCCACCCTCGACGGCGGCTGGCGCCGGCTGGTCTCGGAGATCGGGGTCGAGTTCGGCGACGCCCGGGCGCTGGAGCTGTTCCGCCAGGCCGGACAGAAGGTCGAGGGTTCAGCCGAAGAGGGTGGGATCGTCCGCTTCGACCCCGACTTCGTGCTGGAGCAGGTCGCCAAGGCGCCCCGGTCGTTCGACGTGCAGGCCCGCAACCCCGCCAACAGCGTGCACATCGGCGACGACGCGATGGCGTTCGGTGCGGTCTACGGGCCGCCGTTCGTGCGCGAGGGCGAGGTACGCCGGGACGCCTCGATGGACGACTTCCGCAACTTCACCCGCCTCTCCCAGAGCTTCTCCGTGCTCGACTCGGCGGGCGGGATCATCTGCGAGCCGGAGAACACGCCGCTGGACTCGCGCCATCTCGACATGACCTTCGCGCTGCAGACGCTCACCGACAAGATCTACATGGGCAACGTGGTGTCCGGCGTGAACGCCCAGGACACGCTGGCCATGACCGAGATCCTCTTCGGCGGCCGGGAGACGATCGAGCGGACCCCGGCCACCATCTCCCTGATCAACTGCAACTCCCCGCTGCGCTGGGACGAGCGCATGCTGGAGGCGCAGTTCGCCTACAGCGAGGCCAACCAGGCCGTCGTGATCACCCCGTTCCTGCTGATGGGGGCCATGTCGCCGGTGTCGATCCCGGCGACGCTGGCCCAGCAGATGGCCGAGGCACTCACCGGCATCGCGCTGTCCCAGCTGATCCGCCCCGGTTGCCCGGTGATCTTCGGGTCGTTCCTGTCGAACATCGACATGCAGTCCGGGTCACCCTGCTTCGGCACCCCGGAGTCGGCGGTCGGGCTGCTGTGCACCGGCCAGATCGCCCGGCGCTTCGGGCTGCCGGTGCGCTCCGGCGGCGGTCTGACGTCGAGCCAGACGGCGGACGCGCAGGCCGGCTACGAGTCGTTGATGACCATGCTCCCGACCTTCCTCGCAGGCATCAACTGGGTGATGCACTCCGCAGGCTGGCTGGAGGGCGGCCTGGTGGCGAGCTACGAGAAGTTCGTGCTCGACTGCCAGGTCCTGGACATGCTGCAGCAGGAGTTCACCCCGCTGGAGATCGACGAGGCGTCGCTGGCCTTCGGCGCGCACGACGAGGTCCGCCACGGCGGCCACTTCCTCGGTGCCGCCCACACCATGGAACGGTTCCGCACCTGCTTCTACCGGCCGTTCGTCAACAGCTCGGACAACTACGACCGCTGGATGCGCGGCGGAGCCAAGGACGCCGCCGCCCGCGCCCGCGACGTCGCGCAGAAGAGGCTCGACGAGTACGAACCCCCGCCACTCGACGACGCGGTGCGCGAGGAGCTGGCCGAGTACGTGACCCGCCGCCGCCGCGAGCTCGGCGACTAGGAGGACCCCATGACCGCATCTGATGCTCGCTCCGCGAGCCCCGCCCGGGCGATCCCGGCCACCGCCCGCGTCGTCGTCATCGGCGCCGGCATCGTCGGCAACAGCCTCGTGCACCATCTCGCGCAGCTCGGCTGGCGCGACATCGTCCAGATCGACAAGGGCCCGCTGCCCAATCCGGGCGGCTCCACCGGGCACGCCTCGAACTTCATCTTCCCGGTCGACCACTCCCGCGAGCTGGCCGACCTCACCCTGGACTCGATGCGCCAGTACAAGGAGCTGGGCGTGTTCACCGAGTCCGGCGGCTACGAGGTGGCCCGGACCGAGGAGCGGATGGAGGAGCTGCGCAGGCGGATGTCGTCGGCGCGGGCGTGGGGCGTCCCGGCCGAGCTGGTGACCCCGGACCACGTCGTCGAGCGGGTCCCGTTCCTGGACAAGGACAAGATCCTCGGCGCGTTCTGGTGCCCCTCGGTCGGCGTGGTCGACTCCCTGCGCGCGGGCACGCTGTTCCGCGAGTCCGCGCTGGCGCTCGGCGCGCTCACGGTGCTCTCGACCGTCGAGGTCGTCGGCATGGACGTCGAGGAAGGCCGGATCCGCCGCGTGCGCACCACCGGCGGCGACATCGAGGCCGAGACGGTCGTGATCGCCTGCGGCGTGTGGAGCCCGAAGCTGGCGACGATGGCGGGCGCGTCGATCCCGCTCACCCCGGCGGTCCACCAGATGATCTCGGTGGGGCCGATCCCGCAACTCGCCGAGCGACCGGGCGAGATCTCGTTCCCGATCGTCCGCGACATGGACACGTTCTGCTACGAGCGCCAGCACGGCGCCGACATGGAGGTGGGCTCCTACGCCCACCGCGCGATCCTCTACGACGCCGACGAGATCCCGTCGATCGAGCAGTCCAAGCTCTCCCCCACCGAGCTGCCGTTCACCGCCGACGACTTCGACCCCCAGCTCGAGCAGGCCTTCGAGCTCATGCCGGACGCGCTCGGCGCGGACGGGGCCGAGATCCGCTACGCGATCAACGGCCTGCTCTCGCTGACCCCGGACGGCGGGCCGCTGCTCGGGGAGACCCCCGAGGTCAAGGGCCTGTGGTCGGCGGCCGCGGTATGGATCAAGGAGGGGCCGGGGGTCGGCCGGGCCGTCGCCGAGTGGATGACACACGGCCACTCCGAGATCGACGTGCACCACGCCGACATCGCCCGGTTCTACCCGCATCAGCGCACCCGTGCCTACGTGCGGTCCCGCACGTCCGAGGCGTTCAACAAGACCTACGGCATCGTGCACCCCGGCGAGCAGTGGGACGGCGAGCGCGGCAAGCGCCTCGCCCCGATGCACGCGGCGCAGCGCGCGGCGGGCGCGGAGTTCTTCGAGACCGTCGGCTGGGAACGGCCGTTCTGGTACAGGTCCAACGAAGCCCTGCTCGGCGAGTACGGCGACCGGGTCCTGCCGCGGGAGAACGAGTGGGACTCCCGCTGGTGGTCCCCGATCATCAACGCCGAGCACCTCGCGATGCGCGAGCGGGCCGGCATCGTGGATCTGTCCGCGTTCGCGGTCTTCGACGTCGTCGGTCCCGCTGCGGAGCAGGCGGTCCAGGGCACCGTCGTCGCGCAGGCCGCCGTCGCCGACGGCCGGGTGATCTACACGCCGGTGCTCGACGCCAAGGGCGGCTTCCGCTCGGACCTCACCGTGATGCGGCTGGCCCACGACCACTACCGGGTGGTCACCGGCGGGTTGCACGGCATGGCCGACCTCAAGTGGTTCGCCGACCACGCGCCCGCCGGTGCCGCCGTCGTGGACCAGACCTCGGCGTTCACCACGATCGGGCTGTGGGGACCGCGGGCCCGCGACATCCTCGGCCGCCTCACCGACGCCGACATCTCGCACGAGGGCTTCCCGTTCCTCTCCTGCCGCCGCATCGAGCTGGGCAACATCGAGGTGCTGGCCTCCCGCATCTCCTACGTCGGTGAGCTGGGCTGGGAGCTCTACGCCCCGATGGAGCAGGGCGCGCGCGTGTGGGACCTGCTCCACGAGGCCGGACGGCCCGACGGGGCCGTCCCGGTCGGGATCGGCGTCTACGGTACCACGGGGCGGTTGGAGAAGGGCTACCGGGCCTACGGGTTCGAGCTGGACGGCGACCGGACGATCGTCGAGGCCGGGATGGGCCGCCCGAAGGTCAAGAACGCCGGCTTCGTGGGCCGCGACGCCTACCTCGCCCAGCGCGCCGCCGCGCCGCAGGCGGTGCTCTGCACGATGACCGTCGACGACCACACCTCGGCCGCAGGCGGCAAGCGCTACATGCTCGGCGGCGAGCCGATCCTCACCCGCGACGGCGGCACGCTGACCGACGGCCACGGCCACCACCCGTACGTGACCTCGGCCGGGTCGGCGCCCTCGCTGGGCGCGCACGTGCTCATGGCGTACCTGCCGCCGGACCAGGCCACGGTCGGCAACGAGCTCGCCGTCTCGTACATGGAGGAGCTCTACCCGGTGACGGTGCGGAGCAACGACGCCACGCCGCTGTTCGACCCGACCAACGAGCGGATCAAAGGCCAGAACTCGGAGAACGCTGAGCCATGACGAACGTACTGGTATGCATCAAGCGAGTGCCCGACGCCGCGGGCGAGGTGACGCTGACCGCGGACGCCCAGGCCGTCGACGCCCGGTTCGTCGGGTTCACGATCAGCGCTCACGAGAACTGTGCCGTGGAGCTGGCAGTGCGCATCGCGTCCCAGGAAGGATCGGGCACAGCCACGGGCGGGACGGCGACGGTGCTGACCCTCGGCACGGACGACGCGGTCGAGCAGCTGCGCACCGCGCTCGGGCTGGGCTGCTCGGCGGCGGTGCTGATCGAGGCCGACCCGGCCGGGTACGGGCCCGCGGACGTCGCCCGGGAGATCGCCGCGGTGGTCGAGCGCGGTGCTTACGACCTGGTGCTGCTCGGCAACGACGCCGCCGACACCGGCGACTTCCAGGTCGGCATCCGGCTCGCCCACGCGCTGGGCCGGCCGGTGGTGAACGGCGCGAGCACGGTCGAGGTCTCCCAGGAAGAGGGCACTGCGGACACCGCGATTGCGCGCGTCGCCGGACCGGACGGCGTGGAGACCTACCAGGTGCCGATGCCCGCGGTGGTCACCGTGCTGGAGGGCGGCGTCGAGCCGCGCTACCCGACGATCTCGGGCCGGATGAAGGCGAAGAAGGTCAAGATCGAGACCGTGGCGCCGCAGCGGGAGCCGTCCGGCTCGGGCCGGGTGCGGCTGCTGCTGCCACCGGCGCAGCCCAGCGCCGTCGAGGTGCTCGGCGAGGGACCGGACGCCGCGAAGGCCGTGGTCGACCTGCTGGAGAAGCTGGGGGTGGCGCGATGATCCTCGTGTTCGTCGAGACCGACGCGACAGGCGCGACCGAGGTGTCGCGCGAGACCGTCACGTTCGCGCGCACCCTCGCCGAGCGGTCCGACGGGCCGCTGCACGCGGTGATCGTCGGTGACCGTCCGGCCGGAGTGCTCGACCAGCTCGGCGGCTACGGCGTCAGCGAGATCCACCACGCCACCGGCGACGGTGTCGCCGCCTACGGCGGCGCCGCGTGGGCGGCGGCCGTCCAGGCCGCGGTGTCGGCCACCGACGCCGACGTCGTGCTCGCGCCCGGCACCCCGCGCGGCATGGAGGTGGCGGCCCACCTGGCCACGCGCGTGGACGTGCCGATGGCCGCGAACGTCGTCGGCGTCTCGGACGGCACGGGGGCCGACGGAGCCCCGCTGCGCGTCGCCCGCCAGGTCGTGGGCGGCTCGGTCCTCGAGGAGATGGTCCTTCCCGAGCGCCCCGCGGTGCTCACGGTCGCGGGCCACGCCGTCGTGGACGAGCCCGGCGCGCCGGCCACCGCGGCGCTGCGCGAGTTCTCCCCGGAGATCGCGGAGGCGGACCTGGTCGCCCGCGTGGTATCGATCGAGGCCGCCGAGGCGGACCTGTCGAGCGCCGCGCTCACGTCCGCGCGGGTCGTCGTGGGCGCCGGGCGCGGGGCCGGGTCCGCGGACGGGTTCGACGCCGCCGCGGAGCTGGCGGAGCTGCTCGGCGGCGCGCTCGGGGTCTCCCGCGTGGTGACCAGCCTGGGCTGGCGCCCGCACCACGAGCAGATCGGCCAGACCGGGAGCCGCATCTCCCCCGACGTCTACATCCCGTGCGGCATCAGCGGAGCCATCCAGCACTGGGCGGGCTGCGCGAGCTCGAAGACGATCGTGGCGATCAACACCGACGAGAACGCGCCCATGGTGACCAAGGCGAACTACGCGGTGATCGGCGACATGCACGAGGTCGTGCCTGCGGTCAACGCCGAGATCAAGCGACGGCGGGGCTGACGGATGGGCCGTACACCGGGAGACACCGGGCGACCGGGAGATGCCGGGCCGCCGGAGGACGGCGCGGTGGGGGCCGTGCTGCGGGGACTGATGGCGCGGTTCAGCGTGGAGATCACGCCGCGCGAGGCGCCGTCGCTCCCCCCACTCGCCGACGTCCTGCCCACCGGGACGGCGGTGTACCTCACGTTCCTGCCGAACACACCGTGGGAGCAGACCGTGGCGACCGCGCGTGCGGTCCGGGAGGCCGGGATGCGCCCGGTACCGCACCTGGCTGCGCGGGCGGTGCCCGACCACCCGACGCTGCGGCGCATGCTGGCCGACGTCGCCGCGGTCGGCGTCGAGGAGCTCCTGGTCCTCGCCGGGTCCCTCGCCACGCCGGTCGGGCAGTTCCACGAGACGGCACAGATCCTCGACACCGGCTACCTCGAGGACGCCGGCATCCGCCGCGTCGGCGTCGTGGGCCACCCCGAGGGGCATCCCGACGTCGAGGACGACGAGCTGTTCCGGGCGCTGGCGGCGAAGTGCCGCATCGCCCGGGAGCGGGGTCTGGACCCGTACCTCGTCACGCAGTTCGCCTTCGCCGCCGAGCCGATCGTCGCCTGGGAGCGCGGCATCCGGGCGATGGGCGTGGACGTGCCAGTGCACGTCGGGCTGCCCGGCCTCACCACACCGACCCGGCTGCTGCGCTTCGGCCTGCGGTGCGGCGTGGGCGCCTCGCTCAAGGTGCTCCGGCAGCAGTCCGGCGGGCTGCTGAGGCTCGCGGCCTCACCCGTCCACCATCCCGACGTGACGCTGCTCGGCCTCGCCGCCGCGGTGTCGGCCGAGCCGGCCAGCCTGCTGCGGGGGATCCACTTCTTCCCGTTCGGCGCGCTCGCGGCCACCGCCGCGTGGGCGCTCGACATCCGCGACGGCCGCTTCGAGGTGGACGACCGCGACCGCCTGCGGATCACCGCCTGACGGACCCGACCCCGACCGGAGACCTCTGATGTCCTTCCCGACCGACCTGCAGATCGCGCAGACCGCTGCGCTCAAGCCGCTCGGCGACGTCGCCGCCGCCATGGGCATCGGGCCGCACCTGCTCGAGGCGTACGGCGAGCACGTCGCCAAGATCAAGCTGTCGGCGATCGACGAGCTCGCGAGCCGGCCGAAGGCCAAGTACGTGGTGGTGTCCGCGGTCACCCCGACGCCGCTGGGCGAGGGCAAGACCACGACCACCGTCGGGCTCGGGCAGGCGCTGTGCGGGATCGGCAGGCAGGCGACGGTCGCGATCCGGCAGCCGTCGATGGGTCCCACGTTCGGGATCAAGGGCGGGGCGGCCGGGGGCGGCTACAGCCAGGTCGTGCCCATGGACGTGCTCAACCTGCACCTGACCGGTGACTTCCACGCGGTCACCGCCGCGCACAACCTGCTGTCGGCGGTCCTGGACAACCACCTCTACCAGGGCAACCCCTCCGGGATCGACCCGCACGACATCACCTGGCGCCGCGTGCTCGACGTCAACGACCGCGCGCTGCGCAACGTGATCGTCGGCCTGGGCAGCAAGATGGACGGGATCCCGCGGCAGACGGGCTTCGACATCACCGCCGCGAGCGAGATCATGGCGATCTTCGCGCTCAGCCGCTCGCTGTCGGAGATGCGCGAGCGGTTCGGGCGCATCGTGGTCGGCTACACGAAGAGCCGCACGCCGGTCACCGCGGAGGAGATCGGCGGCGCAGGCGCCATGGCGGCCATCATGCGCGACGCCTTGAAGCCGAACCTGATGCAGACGCTGGAGAACACGCCGGTCCTCGTGCACGCCGGCCCGTTCGGCAACATCGCCCACGGGAACTCCTCGGTGGTGGCCGACCTCATCGGCATCCACGGCGGCGACTTCCTCGTGACCGAGGCCGGGTTCGGGGCCGACATGGGCGCGGAGCGGTTCTTCAACATCAAGTGCCGGGCGTCGGGCCTGACCCCCGACGCCGCGGTCGTCGTGGCCACCGTCCGCGCACTCAAGGCGCACTCGGGGCGGCACAAGATCGTCGCAGGCCGGCCGCTGCCGGAGGCGCTGCTGGCCGAGAACCCCGACGAGGTCCACATCGGCGGGACGAACCTGCGCAAGCAGATCGAGAACATCCGGCTGCACGGGGTGTCGCCGATCGTCGCGATCAACGCGTTCCCCGGCGACCACGCCTCCGAGCAGGCGGCGATCGCCGAGATCGCCGAGGAGATGGGCGCGCGGGTCGCGGTCTGCACGCACTTCGCCGACGGCGGACGCGGAGCGCGGGAGCTGGCCGAGGCGGTCGCCGAGGCCGCCGACGAGCCCGCCGGCCAGGACGGCGGCTTCCGCTTCCTCTACCCGGACTCCGCGACGCTCAAGGAGAAGATCGAGACGATCGCGACGAAGGTCTACGGCGCCGACGGGGTCGACTACGACCTCGCTGCCTCGCGCCAGCTCGCGACCTACGAGGCGAACGGCTACGGCACCCTCCCGGTCTGCATCGCCAAGACCCACCTCTCGCTCTCCTCCGACGCGTCGCTCAAGGGCGCTCCCACGGGCTGGCGCCTGCCGGTCCGGGAGGTGCGGGCCTCGGTCGGTGCCGGGTTCATCTACCCGATCTGCGGCGACATGCGCACCATGCCCGGCCTCGGCGCCGCCCCGGCCGCGCACCTGGTGGACATCGACCGGGACGGCAACATCGTCAACCTGTCCTGA
>JAEUJO010000137.1 GCA_016794615.1 Pseudonocardia sp.
GGTGTGCATGCCCGGCGACAGCGGTGGCAGAACTGGCGGGCCCCCTCCGCGATCGAGGAGGCTGCGCTGCATGCGCGCGCGGTGGTGGCGTCGGGTCGGCGTGGGGCTCGCGACGACCGCTGCCGTGGCGTGGCTCGTCCGGGCCCGCCGGGCGCTGGTCCGCGCGGCGCTGATCCGGGTGGCCGTGCTGGCGGAGGACGTCCTCCGGGTCGGGCAGATCGCGCTGCTGCGCGTGTTCCGTCGCTCGACGACCCCGCTGCTGATCCCCTTCGTCGGCCACGGATCGCCGCAGCGAGTGCAGCTCGGGGCGCGCGCGGTGCTCGGCAGGCCCGAAGCCCGGGCCGTGCGCCTGCCCGTGACGGACTGCGGTGTGCTCGCGCCGGCCCGTGGCCCCGTGCGGGAGCCCACCCGGCGCTCCCGCCGCTCGATCCTGCGCACGAGCCTGGCGCGCTTCCTGACCGTCGAGGTGGCCGGCGCGGCGGTCACCGCGCGCACGCCCGGCGCGGTCGTCACCGTCCGCAGCGACCGCGACGGCTACGTCGGCGCCGTCGTCACCGACCCCGGGCTCTCACCGGGCTGGCACGACGTCGAGCTCGACCTCGCCGACGGTGCGACCGTGCGCACGCCCGTCCTCGTGGTGTCACCGGACGTGCAGCTCGGGCTCGTGAGCGACGTCGACGACACGATCGTCGAGACCGGGCTGACCCGCGGACTGGAGTTCCTGCGCATCACGCTGCTCACCGAGGTCACCGATCGCGCACCGCTGCCGGGTGCGGCGGCGCTGTACCGGGCTCTGGTGAGCCGGCCCGGCGAGGCCGGGCTGCCGGTGTTCTACCTCTCCACCAGCCCGTGGAACCTGCACGAGATGTTGTTGGAGTTCATCGCGCTGCGCGGTTTTCCGTTCGGTCCGCTCCTGCTGACCGACTGGGGTCCCGGGCGGGGCAACCTGTTCCGCATCGGGGCCCGGGAGCACAAGCTCGGGCTGATCCGGCGCATCCTCGCCGAGCACCCGGGGCTGGCGCTGCTGCTGGTCGGCGACACCGGACAGCTCGACCCCGAGATCTACGCGGCCGCGGCGCGCGAGCATCCCGGCCGGATCCGGGCCATCTACGCGCGGCGCACCGGCGCCCTCAACGCCCACCGCGCGGCCGAGGTGGACGCGCTCGCCGCCGTGACCACCGCCGCCGGCGTGCCGATGCTGGCCGTCGACGACAGCGTCGAGATCGCCGAGCACGCAGCCTCGCTCGGACTCCTCGATGCCGAGCAGGTCGACGAGGTGCGTCGCCAGACTCACCTGGACGGCCTAGCCAGGGCCAGCTGGCCGGTGGAGGTCGTGCACCCGCGCAATCCGGTGGCCCGGGGCGCGAGACGAGCGGGCAAGGGGCACTGAGCCGACCTCCTTTGGCCTGACCAGCGCTTTCCCAGCGTTGCTGGGTGACCACCGATCGTGGTGAGGTGTTCGGCAACCGCCGAACCGGAGACCCGATCGTCACCTGAACGGCGCGCTCAGGGAGATGGACATGGCAACGCACCGTCGTGGGACGTCGGGCGAGCAGTGGCTCGTCGCGGACCTCTTGCGCCGCGAGGGTCGCGCCTGGCCGTCGTTGTCGCCTGCCGCGCGCGGGCTGGCGGTCGGCGGCGCGCTGCTGTGCAGCACCGTGGTTGCGGTGTCGATGGCGGGCGAGCCCCAGACCCCCGAGCCGCCGCCACCGTCCGAACCCGAGTCACCGGCGGCGGCCGCCCCGCCGCCTACCACCGTGCCCACCTCGCGGGCGGAGCCGCGCACCCGCTCGCCCGCGCTGGCGGAACCCGCCGTGGTGCACCCGCGACAGCCCGCGCCGCGCGTCGTACCGCGGTTGCGGTTGCCCACGGCGCGGGTGCCGACCGTCGTGCCGAGCGAGCCGGTCGACGGCGACACCCTCGCGTCGACGGCGCTCCCGCCCGCGACGGGCCGGCACGCTGCGAACGATGCGTCCTCGGCGGACCCGACGGATCGGGGCAAGCACCGGGCCGGTCACCGCGAGGCAGCCGATCAGGACGGTGGGTCCGACGACCGGGGCCGGAGCGGTCGCCGCAACGGCCGCCACGCGGACCGGGATCGGGCGAGTTCGGACCGATCCGACGATGACCACGAGGACCGGGGCCACGAGGACCGGGGCGGCCACGACAAGGACCGCGACGACGACGGCGATCACTCCGACGACAGTGATCACGGTGACCACGCCGACCACGACGGCGACAGCGGTGATGGCGATCACGCCGACCACGCCGACTACGGCAACCACGGCAACGACGACGCCGAACACGACCACAGTGGCCATGACACCGACCACGGCGACGACGGTGACCACGGCGGCCACGGCGACGACGAGGCCGAACACGACCACAGTGGCCATGACACCGACCACGTCGGCCACGGCGACGACGGCGACGACTCGGGAGGGCGGCACCACGCCGGGGACGCTGCCTGACCGGCCCGCGGAGCACGTCACCCGCGACCGTGCCGACGCCGCTTCACCCGATCAGGCGCGATGATCGTCGATCGGGCGCGTTCCCGGCGATCGATCGCCTTCAGGCGCGCCTGCGGTGGTCCGCCGTGCAGCGCAGAGGCTCAGACAGCGATCGCCGGCACTGCCGACGCGCAGACAGCGATCACCGATGGACCGCAGCGCGTCGTCCGGCCAGCGATCACCGGGCGGTGCGCCCGGACCGCGGTCCTGCAGGTCAGCGGACGGCCACCCCCAGCAACCGCTCCCGCAGTTCCTGCCATGACGGGGCCGCCCGGTCCCGGTCGCTGACCAGGGTCGGCGGCAGGGGCCACGGGATCGCCAGGTCCGGGTCGGTGAACGCCACGGAGATGTCCTCGCTCGGGTCGTGGACGGCGTCGATCCGGTAGCAGGTGTCGGCGACGTCGGTCAGTGCCTGGAACCCGTGCAGGAACCCGCGAGGGATGTACACCGACCGCATCGACTCGTCGTCCAGCGTGAAACTGGTCCAACGGCCGAACGTCGGTGACCCCGGACGCGCGTCCACGACCACGTCGAGCACCGCGCCGTGCGCGCACCGCACCAGCTTCGCCTCACCCCGTCCCAACCGGCCGTGCATGCCGCGGATCACCCCGCGGACGCTGCGCGACTGGGAGTCCTGCGGGAACGTCGGGTCGATCCCCGCCGCGGCGAGCACGGCGTCGTCCGACGTGCGGCTGAAGAAGCCGCGGGCGTCTCGGTGCGGGGTCGGCTCGAACAGCAGCACCCCGCCCAGCTCGGTCTGCACCACCTGCACCCGATCACCTTAGACGTGCGCGCC
>JAEUJO010000140.1 GCA_016794615.1 Pseudonocardia sp.
GCTCGGCGCAGCGGGTGGGTGCGGAGTCGGGGACGGGGTGAGGCGGGTCAGGCTGCGGGCTCCACAGTGACCGGCCCACGACCTCCGACGGGCCATAGAGCCTGTTCGTGAACTGATCACGGTCATTCGGGCGGGGTGAAAAGATCATGGTCGTGGGCGGCGTGTCGCGCCCGGCACAGCTGAGGGATCACTGTCTGCCCGGCCTCGGCCCACGCTGAGGTGGTGACCGGGCCAAGTCACAGCCGCCGATAGATCGACAAGCAGCAGGTACACCGTCCATGAACAGGTTCACAGAGCAACGGCGTCTGCGGGCGACCAGCACCGATTGTCGGCCCGGAACGGGCCGCCCGGCGGGGGGAACCATGACTTTCCCCGGGCTGAACCCCGGGGCTTGCGCCGATGGAAGTTCGGTCAACCGCTCGTTGTGACCGGGCGCTCGCGGGGGCGCGGAGGCCCGCGGGTCGTGTCTACAGTGACCCGGTGCCCGCCGCCGTCCGATCCCGCACCGACGCCTGCCCGGGGGTCTTCGCGCCGCACGACGCGGCCGACGGGGCACTCGCGCGGATCCGGCTGCCCGGCGGCGTGATCGGTGCGACCGCGCTGCGGCTGGTCGCAGACTGCGCGGAGGACCTGGGCGACGGGCGGGTGCACCTGACGTCCCGCGGGAACCTGCAGCTACGTGGCCTGTCCCGGTCGGGCGCGCTGGCGGCGCGCCTGGGGGGCGCCGGGCTGCTGCCGTCGGCGACGCACGAGCGGGTGCGCAACGTGCTGGCGTCGCCGCTCGCGGGGATCGCATGCGGCGCGACCGATCCTCCGCCACGGGTGTCCACGGTCGGGCCGGCCGCTGATGATCCTCCGTTCGGGACGTCCACGGTCGAGCAGGCAGCGCTGCACGTCCCGACCGGTCGGTCACCGGACGTGCGCGCCATGGCCGCGACTCTGGACCGCGGGCTGTGTGCGCGCCCGCCGCTCGCGGACCTGCCGGGGCGGTTCCTCTTCGCACTCGACGACGGGCGGGGCGACGTCGCGGCGGAGGACCCGGACCTGTGCTGGCAGGCGCCGGACCGGCTGCTGGTGGCCGGTGTGGACAACGGGCTCCGGGTGGCCGAAGCGCAGGCGGTGGCCGCGCTCCTGCACGCGGCGGAGGCGTTCCTCGCGCTGCGGGCGGCGGACGGCGGGACGGCGTGGCGGGCGGCGGAGTTGGTGGATGCACCCGCCCGGATCGCCGCCGCGCTGGGACGCTCGTTGCAGGAAGGCCACCTTCATGCAGCCACGCCGCAGCAAGGTGGCTCTCCGGCAACCGCGCAGCCGGCTGCGGCGCGCCCGGGGCCGGTGCGCCGCGACGACGGCGGGCTCGCGCTCGTCGTCGCCCCGCTGCTCGGGGAGCTGACCGCCGACCAGGTCCGGCTGCTCGCGACGGCCGGGCCGGCGGCCGTCGTCACGCCGTGGCGCACCATCGTACTGCCCGCGCCCCGGGTCCCCGCCGCAGGGCTGGCCGCCGCGGGGCTGCTCGTCGAGCCGGGTCCGGCCGCCGACATCAGCGCCTGTGCGGGGCGGCCGGGCTGCGCGAAGGCCCTCGCCGACGTCCGGGCCGACGCGCTCGCCGCGCTCAGCCGGCTTCCGGGCGGCCGCGTGCACGTCTCCGGCTGCGCACGGCGCTGCGGAGCGCCCCGGGCCGCGCACGTCGACGCCGTCGCACTCGCCGGGGGCCGGTACCTCGTCGACGGCGTCCCCCGCCCGGGGCTGGTGCCGTGACGCACGGCTACGTCCGCGACGGTGCCGAGATCTACCGCCGCTCGTTCGCCACCATCCGCGCCGAGGCCGATCTCACGGCCCTGCCGCCCGACATCGTCCCGGTCGCCGTCCGGATGATCCACGCCTGCGGGCAGGTCGACCTCGTCGACGACCTCGGCTTCTCCCCCGGCGTCGCCGCCGCGGGCCGGGCGGCGCTGCAGAACGGTGCGCCGATCCTCTGCGACGCGCAGATGGTCGCCTCGGGCGTCACCCGCGCCCGGCTGCCTGCGGGCAACGACGTCGTCTGCACCCTGCGCGACCCGCGGGTCCCCGCCCTCGCGGCACGGCTCGGCACCACCCGCAGCGCCGCCGCGCTCGAGCTGTGGCGCGACCGGCTCGGCGGCGCGGTCGTCGCGATCGGCAACGCCCCGACGGCGCTGTTCCACCTGCTCGACATGCTCGACGCCGGCGCACCCCGGCCGGCCGCGGTCCTCGGTATCCCGGTCGGGTTCATCGGGGCGGCGGAGTCGAAGGAGGCGCTGGCGGCGACCGACCTCCCGTACCTCGTCGTCCACGGCCGTCGCGGCGGCTCGGCGATCACGGCGGCCGCATTGAACGCGCTGGCTTGTCAGAAGGAGATCCTGTGACGACGGGCCGGCTCTACGGCGTCGGGGTCGGCCCCGGCGACCCCGAGCTCGTCACGGTCAAGGCCGCCCGCCTCATCCGGGCCGCCGACGTGATCGCCTACCACTCGGCGCGGCACGGCCGCTCGATCGCCCGGCGCATCGCCGACCCGCACCTGCGCGGCGGTCAGATCGAGGAGGCGCTCGTCTACCCGGTCACCACCGAGACCACCGATCATCCCGGCGGCTACCAGGGCGCGATCGACGAGTTCTACGCTGCCGCCGCGGAGCGCCTGGCCGCCCACCTCGACGCAGGCCGCGACGTCGTCGTGCTCGCCGAGGGCGACCCGCTCTTCTACGGCTCCTACATGCACATGCACAAGCGGCTGGCCCACCGCTACCCGACCGAGGTCGTGCCGGGGGTCACCTCGATCAGCGCCGCGGCGGCCGCCCTCGGGCAGCCGCTGGTGGAGCGCGACGAGGTGCTCACCGTGCTGCCCGGCACCCTGCCGCGCGCCGAGCTGGCCCGCCGGCTCGCCGACACCGACTCCGCGGCCGTCCTGAAGCTCGGCCGGACGTTCGACACCGTCCGCGGTGCCGTGACCGACGCCGGCCGCGCCGGCTTCTACGTCGAGCGGGCGACGACGGACGGCCAGCGCACCGCCGCGCTCGACGACGTCGATCCCGCCTCGGTGCCCTACTTCGCGATCGCCCTGCTCCCGGGCGCGGTCGCCGCGTCTCTGCCCGAGCCGTCGCTGCCGGTGCGTCGATCGGGTGAGGTGGTGGTCGTCGGCACCGGTCCGGCCGGGCGCGACTGGCTGACCCCGCAGGTCGCCGCCGTCCTCTCGGCGGCGGACGACCTCGTCGGCTACGGCCCCTACCTCGCCCGCGTGCCGCCGAACCCGCGCCAGGACCGGCACGCCAGCGACAACCGCGTCGAGGCCGACCGCGCGGCCCAGGCCCTCGACCTCGCCGCCGCCGGACGGTGCGTCGCCGTCGTGTCCGGCGGCGACCCCGGCGTGTTCGCCATGGCCGCGGCGGTGCTGGAGGTCGCGGCGCAGGAGAAGTACGTCGACGTCCCGGTGCGCGTGCTGCCCGGGGTGACGGCCTCGAGCGCCGTCGCCGCGGCGGTCGGCGCTCCGCTGGGCCACGACCACGCGGTGATCTCGCTGTCCGACCGGCTCAAGCCGTGGGAGGTCGTCGCCGAGCGGCTCGTCGCCGCCGCCCGCGCAGACCTCGCCATCGCCCTCTACAACCCGCGCTCGGCAGCCCGTCCCTGGCAGCTGGCCGCCGCCCGCGACCTGCTGCTCGAGCACCGCGACCCGGGCACCCCCGTGGTGCTCGGCCGCGACGTCGGCGGCTCGGGTGAGCGGGTGACGGTGACGACGCTGGCCGGGCTGGACCCGGAGCAGGTCGACATGCGCACGCTGGTGATCGTCGGCTCGTCGACGACGTGTGTCGTGCGGCGCGGTGACCGGGACGTGGTGTTCACCCCGCGCCATTACGGATCGACCGCTTCGCACTCATCGGCTCCGTGAGATGAACGTGAGCGCCCGTCGATCACGCGGCGCGGGCGCTGACGTCCATCTCACGACGGCAGGTTCAGCCAGATCCGGACGGCGTCGACGGTGTCCAGCGCCGGGATCCCGGGTGGGAGCGGCGGTCGGCGGACGACCAGCACCTGCACGCCCTCCGCGCGGGCGGCGGCGAGCTTCGCCGACGTCAGCGGGCCGCCGCTGTCCTTCGTCACCAGCACGTCGACGCCGTGCTCGCGCATCAGCGCCCGCTCGCCGTCGATGCTGAACGGGCCGCGGTCCAGCAGCACGCGGGCCCGGCGCGGCATCGGCCCGGACGGCGGGTCGACGCACCGGACCAGGAACTCCAGGTCGATCTCGGCGAAGGTCGCGAGGCTCGTGCGGCCCGTGGTGAGAAAGACGCGCTCGCCCAGCGACGGCAGCAGGGCCGCGGCGGCGGCGAGCGAGTCGGCCCACAGCCAGTCGGGCTCGGCCGGCCAGCCCGGGCGGCGGAGCACGACCAGCGGGACGCCGGTGGCGGCGCAGGCGTCGACGGCATGCGCGGTCATCGTCGACGCGAAGGGGTGCGTGGCGTCGACGACCGCCGCGACGTCGTGGTCGCGCAGCCAGGCCGCCAGCCCGTCCACCCCGCCGAACCCGCCGACGCGCACCTCGCCCGCGGGCAGCGCGGGGTCGCGCACGCGGCCGGCCAGGGACGACACGACGCGGACCCCGGCGTCGAGGAGCGCCTTCGCCAGCGCCCGCGCCTCGGCGGTGCCGCCGAGGATCAGGACGAGGCCCGGCATCGGGCATCCGAGTAGAGGTGGCTGTCCGGGAAGTGCTCCGCGGCGAGCGCAGGCCCGACGATCACGACGGCGGCCATCCGGATGCCGGCTCCGTGGACCGCGGCGGGCAGGGCGTCGAGCCGGCCGCGGAGCACGATCTCGTGCGGGTGGGTGGCGTGCGCGACGACGGCGGCCGGGCAGTCCGCTCCGTAGACCCCCTTGAGCTGCGCGACCACCTCGTCGATCCGGTGCACCGACAGGTGCAGCACGAGCGTGCCACCGGAGCGACCGAGCTCCGCCAGGCCCTCGCCGTCCGGCATGGGGGTCGCCAGCGCAGAGATCCTGGTCAACGTGACGGTCTGCGCGACCGTGGGCACCGTCAGCTCCCGGCCCAGCGCCGCGGCGGCGGCGGCGTAGGCGGGCACTCCGGGGCACAGGTCGTACGGCACGCCCGCGGCGTCCAGCCGGCGCATCTGCTCGGCGAGCGCGGAGAACACGGACAGGTCGCCGGACGCGAGCCGGGCGACGTCGAGCCCCTCCCGGTGGGCCGCGACCATCTCCTCGACGATCTCGGCGAGCGTCAGCTGCGCGGTGTCGATCTTCCGCGCACCCTCCGGGCACAGGTCGAGCATCTCGGGCCGGACGTACGTGCCCGCGTACAGGCAGACGGGCGAGGCCGCGATGAGGTCGCGGGCCCGCAGCGTGAGCAGGTCGACGGCACCCGGACCGGCGCCGATGAAGTGCACGGTCGCCCCGCTGCTCCCCGGACCGTCCATCCCGCAATCCTCACCCATCGCAGACGCCTCCGGAGCGGTGGGCACCCGAATCGTGTCCGGATCACACGGACTGCGGCTTGCGCACCGCCCAGATCGTCACCGGCATCGCCGGGCGCCAGCCGGTGAACCCGCCCAGCGGCGCCGCGCGGGACACCTCGATCCGTGTCAGGTCCCCGCCGTGTGCGGCACGACCGGCGAGAACGAGCGCCTCGGCCTCCAGCGTGACGGCGTTCGCCACGAGCCGGCCGCCCGGACGCAGCGCGGCCCAGCAGGTATCGAGCACGCCCGGGGTCGTGATCCCGCCACCGATGAAGACGGCGTCCGGAGTCGGTAGCCCGGCCAGCGCTTCCGGGGCCGTGCCCCGCACGACCGTCAGCGCCGGAACGCCCAGCGTCTCGGCGTTCACGACGATCCGGGCGGCGCGCGGCTCGGTGCTCTCGACGGCGAGCGCGCGGCAGGTCCGGTGGGCACGCAGCCACTCGATCGCGACCGACCCGTTGCCCGCCCCGACGTCCCACAGCAGCTCACCGGGCCGCGGTCCGAGATGCGCGAGGGTGACGGCGCGGACCTCGCGCTTGGTGAGCTGCCCGTCGTGGTCGTAGGCGTCGTCGGGCAGGCCCGGCACCTCGGCGCGGACCGGCGCACCCGGATCGGCGACGCACGCGACGGCGACGACGTTCAGCGGGTCGCCGGGCGGGTGCACCCAGCCATGGGCGGTCCCCTGTCCCGCCCGCTCGTCCGGCGCGCCCAGCCGGGCGAGCACGGTCATCGCCGACGCGCCGTAACCGGCGTCGACCAGCAACCCGGCGACCGCGGCGGGGGTCGCCGCATCCTCGCTCAGCACCAGCACCCGCGCGCCCGGTGCGAGCACGCGCCGGACCCGGGCGAGCGGCCGGGCGACCGCGCTGACGACCTCGACCCCGTCGACGGCCCACCCGAGCCTCGCGCACGCCAGCGACACCGCCGAGGGGTGCGCGACGACGCGCAACCGGTCCGGCCCGAGCACGCGGGCGAGGGTGGCGCCGATGCCGTGGAACATCGGGTCACCGCTGGCCAGTACGCCCACCCGCCGGTCCGCCAGCTCGGCGAACAGCCCGGGCAGGGCGGGCAGCATCGGCGAGGGCCACGGGCGGAGGTCGGCCCCGGTGTGCCCGGCGACGAGGTCGAGCTGCCGCGGCCCGCCCAGCAGCACCTCGGCCGCCCGGACGGCCGCACGCCCCGGCTCGGCGAGCCCGGCCCACCCGTCGGCGCCGATGCCCACGACGGTCACGGTCTGCACGGGGCCCATCGTTTCGCACCGCCCCGACGGTCCCCCCGGCGCAGCGTCACGAACCCGGTGCGGTCGCCCGCAGCCGGGCCGTCAGCTCCGCCTCGTCCGCGACGAACCACAGCTGCCCGCCGCGATTCGACTCGCGCACGAAGTCGCGCAGCGCGGAGCTCTCCTCGACGTGGCCACTGACGTCGCCGACCACGACCAGCCGGAGGCGGTAGTTCACGAACTTCTGCGCCACCGCCCCCGCCACCCCGCTGCGCAGTGCGAAGAACTCCGGCACGACCCGCGCGACCGGGACCGCCACGGCGTCCGCTCGGCCGAGCGCCGCGCCGATGAGGTCGAGAGCGGCCCGCTCACCGTCCAGCGGCGGGCCGGCGGCGGCGCACCGGAGCACGTCCATCCCACCGATCGGGACGACCACGTCACCCCCGACCCCGGCATCCCCGCGTGGCGTGTCCTGCTCCTGCGCCATCCCGCTCCCTCCAGATCACGGCGACCGGGGGAGCAGCATCCCCCGGACTCGGAGGATCCCGCCAACGGAAATGGCGACAGTTCGTCGGTGCTGTCCGGCCTGACGGGGGTGACCACGACCAGCTCGCTGACGCCCCGCCGGCACGGAAGGGTCCGAGCGGAGGTCAGGCGACCGTGCCGTCCGACACGTTCTGCGCCTCCGCCGCCGGCACCGGGATCATCGGCCGCGTCCGCTCCAGCAGGGCGAACATGGCGAACCCGAGCCCGCACCCGATGAACCAGCCGAAATCGCCGATGCTCGTGAACAGGCTGAGCAGGATCGCGACGACGCCCGTCGCGGCCATCGTCATCACGGCGTTCGGGTTCCAGCCGTTGCTGAACCAGTACAGGCCGGTCGGGCTCATGGTGTACATGTCGTCGACTGCGATCCGCTGCTTGGCCGCCAGGTAGTAGCCCGCGATGAGGATGCCGAACAGCGGGCCGATCAGGCTGCCGAGCAGGCCGAGCGTGTAGTGGATCGCCTGGTCGTTGTCGTACCAGTTCCACGGGGTGAGGATCACCGAGCCGACCGCGGCGATCATGCCGCCGGTCCGCCACGAGACCTTCCGCGGGTTGACGTTGGAGAAGTCGAACGCCGGCGAGATGAAGTTCGCGACGATGTTGATGCCGACCGTCGCCGTCACGAACGTCAGGCCGCCGAGGAGGATCGCGAACGGCGTGTCGATCAGCTGCACGGTCTTGATCGGGTCGGTGACCAGCTGGCCGAACACCGGCACCGTGGCCGACGCGGTGATGACGGTGAGCAGGGAGAAGAACAGGAAGTTGACCGGCAGCCCGAGGAAGTTGCCCTTCTTGACCGCGGCGAAGCTGCGGCCGTAGCGGGAGAAGTCGCCGAAGTTCAGCATCGGGCCGGAGAAGTACGACACGACGATCGCGATGGCCGTGACCATCACCGGGATCGAGGCCCAGAAGCCGAGCGACTCGCCGCTGTGCAGGTTCAGGTCGATCGCGCCGATGCCGGCCTTGCTCACCAGGTAGATCGCCAGGATGATCATGACGACGTAGACGGCGGGGCCGGCCCAGTCGATGAACCTGCGGATCGTCTCCATGCCGGTCCAGAACAGTGCCGCCTGGGCCACCCACAGGATCGCGTAGGAGATCCAGCCCAGCGCGCTCAGGCCGAGGAAGCTCACCTCGGTCAGCCCTTGGCTCGCGGGGAGGAACTTCAGGAAGATGATGTTCAGCGACTCGGCGGCGAGGTAGGTCTGCACGCCGTACCAGGCAACCGCGATGAGCCCGCGGATGATCGCCGGGATGTTGGCTCCCTTCACCCCGAAGATCGCCCGGTTGATCACCGGGTAGGGCACGCCGGTCTGCTGGCTCGGCTTCGCGACGAGGTTCACGAAGATCTGCACGATGACGATGCCGATCAGCAGCGCGATCAGCACCTGCCAGCCGGCGATGCCGAGCGCGAACAGGCTGCCGGCGGTGAGGTAGCCGCCCACGGAGTGCACATCGGACATCCAGAACGCGAAGATGTTGTACGAGCTCCAATTCTGCTTGTGCAGCGGAGCGAGATCCTCGTTCGTCAGTGCCGGGTCGTAGCCGGGCTTGATCAGCCCGACGCCCGCGGGGTGGTGCGCATCGGGGACCTGTTCGGCCTCGTCGGGGACGGCATCAGCGGACATGAGGCTCCTCTGCTCGGACGGCAGGCCGCGGAGACCGGCGGCCGGTGATGCGACGACGGTAGATCGGAACTTCTGCCGCACACCGTTCGTTCAGAAGTGTTCACGCGGTCATTGCGCGCGGTAAACAACTCTCAACATATGCCTGGCTTGCCGACCTCGAAATCGGACAAAACACCGATATACGTTTTGGGCGGCGGTGGGGCGAACTCGGCACGGACGCTGGTCCGCAGGCCCATCGCGACCAGGCCCTCGACGGTCTTCGTCGCCGCCGCGACACCGTCGATCACGGGCACGCCGACGGCGTCGGTCAGGCGGGCCGCCAGGTCGGCCATGCCGGCGCACCCCAGCACGATGACCTCCGCCCCGTCGTCGGCGACCGCGCGCCGCGCCTCGGCGACGATCGCGGCGAACGCGTCCGACGCCGGGTCCTCGAGCGCGAGGACGGGGATCTCGCAGGCCCGGACGTTGCGGCAGAACCGGGTCATGCCGTAGCGCTCGGCGAGGTCCCACGCGCGCCCCGCCGTCCGGCCCAGGGTCGTGACCACCGAGAACCCGCGGCCGAGGAAGCTCGCGGCGTGCATGGCCGCCTCGGCGACGCCGACGACCGGCCCGTCGGCGAGCTCGCGGGCCGCGTCGAGGCCGGGGTCGCCGAAGCAGGCGATCACGAACCCGTCGGCGGCGGGCTCGCCCGCCTGGGCCCGGACGATCTCGGCGAGCAGCCCGGGGACGCTGAGCGCCTCGTCGTAGTGGCTCTCGATCGAGGCCGGGCCCATGTCCGGGTTGACGGCGGTGACCGTCGTCCCCGGCGCGGCCACCGCCAGGGCGGAGGCGCCGATGAGACGCGTCATCGACGCCGTGGTGTTCGGGTTGATCACGACGAGGTGCATGGGTCGGTGGCTCTCCCGGTTGTCGGGCCCGGTGGCGAACAGCTCCTCGCCCGGCGGTGGTCGGCGGCCGAGACCCGGGCCATCGGCCGGAACCACCCCCTGCGGCCACCTGCACGACGGGTGCGCCGTGCTGCCCCACATGAAGGGCCGGTGGGATCACCGCCGTCAAGCCCTGGAGATCGACGCTCGGCGCGCGGTACCGCACGGTCGTCGCACGCGGGGTGGTGGCGCGCGGCACCGGCCCTAGGTTCATCAACGGATTCATGACGACGCGGTCACGCGATGGACACGGGACTCCCCACCCGCCGGTCTCTCCCCAACCGGACGTCCAGCCGCTGCCGTCGGATCCGGAAGGTTGGTCGTGGCTCGGCATCGCTCCCCCCGAGGCCGCCGCGAGTTCCCGGCCCTCCCGCTCCCGCAGTTCGGGAGTTCGGGAGGCGGCGGGGCCCGCCGCGCGTCGCATGCGTCCCCTCTCCCCCCGTCCCTGCCCGCGCCCGTCCTGCGCGGCGTCGGCATCGCCACAGTGGCGGCCATCGCCGTCACCGGTGGCGTGGCGGCGCTGACCGGCCCCGCACCGGAGGTCGCCGCGGCTGCCACCCACGAGCTGGACCTGTCCACGCCGCGTGGCGGTCCGGTGCCGTCGCCGGTCGCGGCCGTGGTGCCCGTGCCGGTCGTGCCGATCGTCCCGGCGCGGACCGCGCTCGACGCCCCGGTGCTCGACGCCCCGGTGCTCGACACCTCCGTGCTGTCCGACGCCGTCGCGCGCGCCCAGGACGAGGCGCGCCGCCTCGCCGACGACGCGCGTGCACGCGAGGCGCAGGCCAGGGACGCGGCCGAGCGGGCGGGACAGGCCGAGCAGCGCGCCGCGGACGCCACGTCCGAGGACGAGCGGCACGCGGCCGAGCAGGCCGGCCGCGTCGGGCGCCTCGGCGATCCCGACCCCGCCCCGGCGGCGCGGGCCGGCTGCGGGCTCGACACGCGGCAGCTCGGCCCGGTCAAGCCGTTCGTCCGCACCGCAGCCGACTTCCTCGGGTGTGCGTTCGGCAGGCCGACGGTGCTGGGCGTCGCCGGTCGCAGCAACGCCTCCGACCACCCGACGGGCCGGGCGCTCGACTTCATGGTGAACCGGGCGACCGGCGACCGGCTGGCCGCATGCGCGCTCCACAACCGCGAGGAACTGGGCGTCAGCTACGTCATCTGGCGCCAGCGCATCGACACCGGCAGCGGCTTCCGGCCGATGGCGGACCGGGGCAGCCCGACCGCGAACCACTTCGACCACGTGCACGTCTCGTTCGAGCCGGGCGGCGGATCGGGGTCACCGATCTCCTGCTGAGCAGAAGGTCTCACCGTGACGCGCGTCCCGGGGACTGCCCCACCGGCCACGGCACGAGTAGAAACACGTCATGGACGTCGCCGGACGGGTTGCGCTGCGGTTCACCGGCAACGTGGTGCGCGGCGGCAGCCACGAGCATCTGACGGCCGTGCGCGCCGACGGCAAGCACCTGTGGGTCGCGGGCGACGAGACCGCGACGATCGACCGCCTCGTGCTCGACTCCGCGACAGTGCCCACGCGCGCCGGGCGGCAGCGCAGCTTCCGGCTGGCCGACCTGGTTCAGCTGCCCGGGCCGCCGGAGGGTGAGACCGACCTGCAGGGAGTGGCCCGCAGCGACGGGTGGCTGTGGGCGATCGGGTCGCATGCGCTGGTGCGCCGCCGCCCCAAGCCGATCCACGACGACACGAAGGTGCTCCGCAGGCTCGGCAAGCTGCGGCGCGACCCGAACCGGTTCATCATCATGCGCCTCGCCATGCAAATGGGGGTCGACCGCCACCCCGAGCCGGTGCGCGTCGCCCGCGACGGCCGCCGCTCGGCGCTGGTCGGCGCCCCGCACGCGGAGACCCTGGTCGACCTGCTGCGCACCGACACCTACCTTGCGCCATTCCTGGCCCTCCCGGGGCAGGACAACGGCTTCGACGTCGGCGGTCTCGCGGTCGTCGGCGACCGGCTCTACATCGGCCTGCGCGGCCCCGTGCTGCGCGGCTGGGCCGTGGTGCTGGAGGTGCGCCCCGCCCAGGATCCGACGGACCCGGGCCGCCTCGCGCTGGGGATCTTCCCGGAGGGCGTGCGCTACCGGAAGCACGTGCTGGACCTGGGCGGGCTCGGGGTCCGCGACCTCTGCCCGGACGGTGACGACCTGCTGGTGCTGGCGGGCCCGACGATGGCGCTGTCGGGGCCGGTCCGGGTGCACCGGTGGTGGGGTGCGGTCGCCAACGGAGGTGGACCGGTGGTGCGCGACGTCGAGCTGCCCGTCGAGACGGTGGTGCCGCACGGGGAGGGCGTTGACCACGCCTCGGCGATCTCACTGCTCGGGTCGGACACGATCGAGCCGGACGCACGGCTGCTGGTGGTCTACACCAATCCGGCCCCGAACCGCAGGCCGTGGCCGGACACGGTGCTGGCCGACAGGGTGCGGCTCGCGAAGATCGGCATCGACGCCCAGCCGGCCCCGGCCACCGCGGACGTCCCGGACCGGGCAGAGGTGAGCCCGGCACCGGTCGGGCTCGACGGCGGCGGCCCCGCAGCCGCTCCCGCACGCGCCGGCGCCGAGACCACCGACCCGGCGCCGGTCGACGAGCCGGACCGACCGCCGCCCGGCGACCACCGCCCGACCACCGTCCGGTCCCCCGACGGCGCCCCCCGGTTCGGCACCTAGCCAGTGCCCGACCCGGCGGACACTCCCGAGCGCCACCGCCGGACATGCGTCCGCTCCCGGCGAACATCACCCGCCGTCGGCGAACACCGCCCCCTCGGGCCCGGCCGTGCTCCTAGCGTCGCGGGCGACCCGAGGAGGCCCCGATGACCCGCACACTGAGCCCACCGTCCGCCACCGACACCATCCTCGACCGGCTGTTCGACGAACGGATCGTCTACCTCACCGGCACGGTCGACGACGAGGCCGCGCACCGGATCACCGCGCAGCTGCTGCTCCTCACCGCCGACGACCCGACCCGCGACATCACCTTCTACATCAACTCCCCCGGCGGTTCCGTCACCGCCGGGATGGCGATCTACGACACGATGCAGCTGGTGCCCCCGGACGTCGCGACCTGGGCCGTCGGGCACGCCGGCTCGATGGGCCAGTTCCTGCTGACGGCAGGGGCTCCCGGGAAGCGGTACGCGCTGCCGCACGCGCGGATCCTCATGCACCAGCCCTCGGCCTCGCTCGGCGGCACGGCCTCGGACGTCACGATCCGGGCCGGCGTGTTCGGTGAGATGAAGCGCGAGATCGCGGAGCTGACGGCACGCCACTCCGGTCAGCCGGTGGAGACCGTGACCGCGGACTCCGACCGCGACCGCTGGTTCGACGCCGAGGAGGCCCGCGCGTACGGCCTGGTGGACCACGTCGCGGGACGAACCGGGCCCAGCGGGCCCACCCGGCGTATCGGTTTCCTCGGGAAGGGCCCCGGGAACCCGCCGGGGTGACCGCCTCCCGGCGCTTCCCGTTCCCGCAGGCGATCGCCCTCGTGGCCGCCCGCCCGGGCACGTACCTCGGCGGCGCACCACGAACGGGTTGCCGCTCGACGCCCAGCAGCGCATCGAGGTCCTGCCGACGGCCGCCCCGCGGGTCGTCAGCGCAAGCGTGACCTTCTGGTCCGCACGGTGCGCGACGGGCCGGTCACGCCGTTCGCCGAGCTCGAGGAAGCCGGCGAGGCGATGTCCCGGGACCGTCCCGGGGACCGGCCTACCGGAGACCGGGAGTCCGCATGAGACGCGGATACGCAAGCGTATGCGCGGGCGATAGCGTGAGCACGGTTGTGCGGAGTCGGACAGCTGCGGGACAGACTGCGAGGAGTGGAGCAGCATGCGAGTCGGTGTGCTCACGGGAGGCGGGGACTGCCCCGGGCTGAACGCTGTGATCCGGGGGATCGTCCGAAAGGGCGTACCCGAGTACGGATTTTCGTTCGTCGGGTTCCGGGACGGCTGGCGCGGACCGCTGGAGGCCGTCACCATGCCGCTCGACATCCCGGCGGTGCGGGGGCTGCTGCCGCGGGGCGGGACGATGCTGGGCTCGTCGCGGACGAACCCGTTCGCGATCGAGGGTGGCGTCGAGAAGATCAAGCACAACCTGCAGAACCTCGGCGTGGACGCCCTGATCGCGATCGGCGGCGAAGACACGCTCGGGGTCGCGACGAAGCTGCACGAGCTGGGTGTGAACGTCGTCGGCGTGCCGAAGACGATCGACAACGACCTGTCCGGCACGGACTACACGTTCGGCTTCGACACCGCGGTGAACATCGCCACCGAGGCCATCGACCGGCTGCACACCACGGCGGAGAGCCACCACCGGGTGCTGATCGTCGAGGTGATGGGGCGCCACGCGGGCTGGATCGCGCTGCACTCCGGCATGGCGGGCGGAGCCAACATCATCCTCATCCCCGAGATCCCGTTCGACATCGACCAGGTGTGCCAGTACGTCGAGGCCCGGTTCCGGCTGCACTACGCGCCGATCATCGTCGTGTCCGAGGGCGCCAAGCCCAAGCAGGGCGACGAGGTGCTGCACAGCGAGGGCACCGACGCGTTCGGCCACGTTCGCCTCGGCGGTGTCGGCACGTACCTCGCTCAGGAGATCGAGGCGCGCACCGGCAAGGAGGCCCGAGCCACGGTGCTCGGGCACGTGCAGCGGGGCGGGACGCCGACGGCGCGCGACCGCTGGCTGGCCACCCGGTTCGGCCTGCACGCGATCGACGCCGTGGCGGCCGGGCGCTGGGGCACGATGGCGGCGCTGCGCGGCGCGGACGTCGTCACGGTGCCACTGGCGGAGGCGACGAAGGAGCTCAAGGTCGTCGACCCGGCGCTCTACGCCGAGGCCGAGGTCTTCTTCGGGTAGCTCGCGGGCCCGGGTGGCACCTCGCTGCTACCGCAACCGCCGGAGAAGCCGCCGATACGATCCCGGTATCGGCGGCGCCTCCGGCTTGCGATCCATCCGCCTGGGGTCCCCGCGACCCACGGCAACGACGTTCACCACAGGGGTCAGACGATGCCCTGACGGGTCGCGGTGTGCACGATCTCGGTGCGCCGCCGCACCTCGAGCTTGTCGCGCAGGTTGCGCACATGGAACTTCACAGTGGCCTCGGAGATCAGCAGCCGCTCGCCGATCTCCCGGTTGCTCATGCCCACGGCGAGGAGCTTGAGCACCTGTGTCTCGCGCTCGGTGAGCACCGGGCCACGGGGCTCGTCGGGGCGCAGCATGTCGACCACCACGGGCCCGGCGTCGAACACACCCTCACCGCGCCGGAGCGCCCGCACCGCCGCCACGACCTCGGCGGTGTCGGCGGTCTTGCGCAGGAACCCGTGCACTCCCAGCCGCATGGCCCGCATCATCAGGTCGCGATCGCGCGAGCCGGTGAGCACGAGGATCCGGACGCCGCGGTGGCGCTCCAAGAGCCGGCGGGCGACGTCGAGCCCGGCGCCCTCCCGGCCGAGGTCGACGTCGAGGACGACGAGGTCGGGCGGGCAGCGCTCGGCCAGTGCGAGCGCGTCGCGCGGACCCGCGGCCTCCCCCACCACCACGAGCTCCGGGTCGGCCGCGAACAGCTGGCGCAGCCCGAACCGGACGATCGCCTCGCCGTCGATGACGAGTACGCGCGCGATCCGGCGCGGGGCGGGTGGCGGGCGCAGCGTGCGCACGGGGCGCTGGTCGAGCAGGGTCACGGGAACCTCCTGGCGGCGTCGGCGGCGGCCTCGTGGGCGACGCCGGGACGGTAGCCTCGGTCACGTTGCCCCGACGTTGCACGCGAACCGGCCCGGTTGCCGCGCGCGATGGAGGGCGTGATGATGAGAAGTCGGTTGTGCGGCGGCGGTGCCGGGGGTGCTCATGACAAATGTGGGGGCCTCGCAGCGCGACGGCCACGCGCGAGGCGGGGTCGCCGTCGAGAAGCCGGACACGGGCCGGGCGATCCCGATCCTGCCGAGCGATCCGGTCGAGCGGGCCCGCGCGCTGCACGAGGTCTACGACGCCGTGCTCTCCGGCGCGTCCATCGGCTCCGTCCCTCGCTCGCTGGTCTCCGACTCGTGGCAGCGCAGCCTCGCGGCGCGCATCGACCCCGACCGGCACGACCCGCCCGTCGTCCACCGGGCCGCCGACCTCGACGGAGTCCGTGCCGCGCACCCGCTCGGGGCCGTCCTCCCGCTGCTGCGCAGCACACTGGTGAGCATCGCGGACGAGGCCGTGCACGTCGTGATCGTCACCGACGCGGACGGGACGATCCTCTGGCGCGAGGGGGCGCGCAGCCTGCTCCGCGCGGCCGACTCGGTCGGGCTGGCGCCGGGGATGCGCTGGTCGGAAGACGCGATCGGCACGAACGCCATGGGCACCGCGCTGGCGGTCGACGAACCCGTCCAGATCCACTCCGCGGAGCACCTGGTGCGCACCGTCCATTCCTGGACCTGCGCCGCCGCCCCCGTGCACGACCCCGACACCGGCACGCTGCTCGGCGCGATCGACATCAGCGGCCCGTTGCACACCGCCCACCCGGCGATGGTGCAGCTGGTCGCGGCCACGGCGCAGCTGGCGGAGAACCAGCTGCGCGTGCGGCTGGCGATCGCGGACGAGCAGTTGCGGATCCGCAACATGCCACACCTGGCGAGCCTGCGCGGCCGGCCCGGTGCGCTGGTGACACCGACGGGGCGGATCCTGGCCGGAGAGCCGTACACCGGGTGGCCGGTGCGCGTGTGGATCGAGCCGGGCGCGGACCGGGTCCGGCTCAGCGACGGGCGGGAGATGGCCGTCGAGCCGCTGGCCGAGGGCTTCCTGCTGCACGCGATGCAACGAAGTGCCGCCCCCGCCCGGCGTCCGGCGCTGTCGTTGCGGTTCCTCGGCGACCATCCGTCCGTGCTGCTCGACGGCACGCCCGTCCCGGTCACCCTCCGGCCCGCCGAGCTGCTCACCGCGCTGGCGCTGCACCCGGACGGGCTGACGGCCGAACGGCTCGCGATGCTGCTCTACGGCGACGACGGCAACCCGACCACCGCGCGCGGCGAGGTCCTGCGGCTACGCACGTTGATCGGGTCGGACGTCCTGCGCACCCGCCCCTACCGGCTCGACGCGTCGGTCGACACCGACTTCGGCACGGTGCGGCGCGCGCTCGCGGCCGGTAAGCCCGCCGAGGCACTCCGGGCGTGCGCCGGCCCCCTGCTGCCCCGCTCGGAGGCCCCCGAGATCCGCGAGGAGCGCGAGGCGCTGGTGGTCGGCCTGCGGCGGGCGGTGCTCGCACGCGACGAGACAGACCTGCTGGCCGACTACGCCACCCACCCCCTGGGCCGCGACGACCTCGAGGTGTACGACCGGCTGCTGGACCGCATGGGCCCGCACGACCACCGCCGCCCCCACTTCGCCGCCCACCACGACCGCCTGCTTGCCGCCGACGCCTGACGGCTACTCGACCGTGACGCTCTTGGCCAGGTTCCGGGGCTTGTCGACGTCGCGCTCGAGGGCCACCGCCGCGTGGTAGGCCAGGATCTGCAGCGGGATCGACATCAGGATCGGGTCCAGCTCGTCCTCGGACTTCGGGACGACGATCGTGCGGTCGGCCAGCTCCTCGGGCAGCTCGCGGTGCGCGATCGCCACCACCGGGCCGCGCCGGGCCTTGATCTCCGCGAGGGTCGAGGTGTTCTTGTCGAACAGGTCGTCGTCGGGCACCACGGCCACCGTCGGCATCTCCGGGCTGACCAGCGCCAACGGCCCGTGCTTGAGCTCGGCCGACGCGTAGGCCTCCGCGTGGATGTAGGAGATCTCCTTGAGCTTCTGCGCGCCCTCGCGGGCCACCGGCCAGCCGCGGCGACGCCCGATGAACAGCATGCTCGCGTGCGGCGCGAGGTCGCGGGCGATCTTCGCGATCTCGTCGTCCAGCTCCAGGATCTCGCGAATCTTCGCGGGCAGCGCCTTGAGCCCGTCGACGATCCGCTTGCCGTTGCTCGGCGACAGGTCGCGCATGCGGCCCAGGTGCAGCGCGAACAGCGCGAACGCGGCGACCGTCGAGGTGAACGACTTGGTGGCCGCCACCGACATCTCGGCGCCCGCGTGCAGGTAGATCCCGCCGTCGCACTGGCGGGCGATCGTCGAGCCGACGACGTTCACGATGCCGATCACCCGACCGCCCTTGCGCTGCAGCTCCTGCACCGCGGCGAGGGTGTCGACGGTCTCGCCGGACTGGCTGACCGCGATGTAGAGGGTGTCCGGCTCGACGACCGGGTTGCGGTAGCGGAACTCCGACGCCGACTCCGACGTCGCCGGCATCCGGGCGAGGTCCTCGATCAGCTGCGCGCCCAGGTCACCGGCGAAGCAGGCCGAGCCGCAGCCGAGGATCTTGACGCGCCGGAACTCGCGGGCCTCGCGCACCGACAGGTTGAGCCCGCCGAGGTGCGCGGTGGAGAACCGGTCGTCGAGGCGGCCGCGCAGCGTCCGCTCGATGGTCGTCGGCTGCTCGGCGATCTCCTTCTGAAGGAAGTGGGCGTGGTCGCCGATCTCGGCGCCAATGATGTCCCAGTCGATCGTCGCCGGGCTCTTGGCCGTCGACCGGTCGTCCAGGGTGAAGGTCCGGTAGCCGCCGGTGGTGATCGTCGCGAGCTCGCCGTCGTCGAGGTAGACGACCTGGCGGGTGTAGCCGACGAGCGCGGCGGCATCGGAGGCGACGAACATCTCGCGCTCGCCGATCCCCAGCAGCACGGGGCTGCCGTTGCGGGCGACGACGATCCGGTCCGGGTGCTCGGCGTCCAGAACGGCGATGCCGTACGCGCCCACCACGCTGCGCAGCGCCTGGCTGACCGCGCGCTCGAGGTCGGGGGCGCCGGCCGCGAAGGCCGCGGCGATCAGATGGGGCACGACCTCGGTGTCGGTCTGCGAGCGGAACTCGACGCCGTCGGCGACCAGCTTGGCGCGCAGCTCGTCCGCGTTCTCGATGATCCCGTTGTGCACGACGGCGATCCGGTCGGCGGCATCCGTGTGCGGGTGCGCGTTGTCCGCGGTCGGCTCGCCGTGGGTCGCCCAGCGCGTGTGCCCGATGCCGGGCGCCCCCTTGAACCGGGCGGGCAGCCCGGCGGCGAGGTCGGCCACCCGGCCCTGTGACTTGCGGATCTTGAGGCCGCTCCTGGTGACGACCGCGACACCCGCGGAGTCGTAGCCGCGGTACTCCAGCCGTCCCAGCCCCTCGAGGAGGATCGGGGGGGCGTCCTGCGCACCGATGTAGCCGACGATGCCGCACATAGCGTTGTCCCTCTTCCGAGTTGAGCCGAGTCAGCCGTACACGAGGCGGCGCAGCTGCCGCACCGAGAGCCCCGGGGCGGGGAACAGCCGCACCGGGAGCTCCGCCGCGATCGCCGCGAAGATCCGGTCGTTCGCGAGCCCGCGCGCCGCCAGCTCGCGGTGCCGGCGCCGGACGAAGTCGGGCACCGGCTCGGCGAACCAGGCGAAGACCTCGGCCAGCACCCGGTCCGCCTCGCCCTCGGTGAGCGGGGTAGAACGAACCAGGTGAGCCACGAGGTCGGCGTGCGGCCGCGAGATCACCTGGGGAGGATGCCCCATCGACTCCGAAAATACCAAATCATCCTGCCCGATTTCGGGCAGGAATCAGGCACTTCGTGAGTCGAGGTTCACTCCGTCGAGGTCGTCGACGTCACCGTCGGTCCCGTCCGCGGTGGGTTCCAGCTCGCCGGCCCGCCACAAACGGGCGAACCGCCCCTCCCGCGCGAGCAGCTCGGCGGGCGGGCCCTGCTCGGCGATCCGGCCGCCGTGCAGCACGACCACCCGGTCCGCGCGCGCCGCCGTCGCCAGCCGGTGCGCGACGACGAACGCGGTGCGCCGACCGCCGGGACCACCCCGCGTCACCCGGTCCCCGGCCGCGAGCACCGCGGCCTCGGTCGCCGGGTCGAGCGCGGCGGTGGCCTCGTCGAACAGGAGGATGTCCGGGCCGACGAGCTCGGCCCGGGCGAGCGCGACGAGCTGGCGCTGCCCCGCCGACAGCCCCTGCCCCCGCTCGCCGACGGGCGTGCGGAAGCCCGCGGGCAGCCGCCGCACCAGGTCGAGCGCCCCGACCGCGCGCGCCGCGGCCTCGATCTCGGGGGGCGTGGCGTCCGGGCGTCCGTAGGCGATGTTCGACGCGACGTCCCCGGTGAACAGGTGCGCCTCCTGCGGGACGACCCCGAGCCGGTGGCGGTAGGCGGCCAGCCGGTACCGACGGACGTCCACGCCGTCGACGAGCACGCTGCCACTGCCCGAGTCGTAGAACCGGGCGAGGAGCTTGACCAGCGTCGACTTGCCTGCCCCCGTCGCGCCCACCAGCGCGACCGTCTCCCCCGGCGCCACCTGCAGCGACACCCCGTCGAGCGCGGGCCGGTCCGCGCCCGCGTAGGAGAAGCCGACGTCGCGCAGCTCCACCTCGCCGCGCAGCCGGCGGGGCACGTCGAGCGTCCCCTCGTCCGGGACGGTCGTGGGGGTGCGCAGCAGATCGCCGATGCGCCGCAGCCCGACGCGGGCCTGCTGGTAGCCGTCGAAGACCTGGGAGAGCTGCTGGACGGGCGCGAAGAACAGCCCGAGGTAGAGCAGGAACGCGGTGAGCACACCGGGAGTCAGCGCGCCCGACGCGACGCGGGCGGCACCGACACCGAGCACCGCGGCCGTCGCGAGGTCGCTCAGCAGCGCGACGAACGGGAAGAAGGACGCGATGTAGCGCTGGGCGCGCAGCCGGGCCCGGCGGTACGCGAGGCTGCGGTCCCCGAACACGGCGGAGCTGTGCCGCTCGCGGGTGAACGCCTGCGCGACCCGCACGCCGGTGACGTTCTCCTGCATGTCGGCGTTGACGACCGCCACCCGCTCGCGCGCCTCCGCGTAGGCCCGTGACGACAGCACCCGGAACCGGAGCGTCGCCGCCACCAGGATCGGCAGCGGGGCGAGCGCGACCAGCGCCAGCTCGGGATCGGTGACCAGCAGCGCGATCGCCACCCCGCCGACCGTGAGCAGGCTGACGACCGCCTGGGCCAGCCCGGTCTGCAAGAACGACGACAGCGCGTCGACGTCCGTGGTCATCCGCGTCATGATCCGGCCCGCCAGCTCGCGCTCGTAGTAGTCGAGCCCCAGCCGTTGCAGGTGGGCGTAGCTGCGCACACGCAGCAGGTAGAGCAGGCTCTCCCCGGCGCGGGCGGTCACCGTCGTCTGGAGGGCGACGACGACCCAGCTCACCGCGACGATGCCGAGCCCCAGCAGGACCGCGATCACCAGCGGCCGGACCGCGCCCGCGCTGATCCCGGAGTCGACGGCGTAGCGGGCGACGGACGGGAACGCGAGTGTCGTCAGCGCGTCGAGGGAGACGAGCAGGATCGTCAGCGCGAGCAGGCCGCGGACCGGGCGCAGCAGGCGGGTGAGGCGGAACCCGGGATCGGGTGCGGTCGGGTCCTCGCCGGGCAGGCTGGGGACGTCGGCGGTGGGCGGCAGGGCGGCGACGGCGGCGAGCAGCTCGGGGGTGGCGGCGATGCCGCCGAGATCGTGCATGGACCCACCGGCACCGGGCCCGCCGGCGGGCGCGCGTGCGCCTGCGTCGCGGTTCGGCGTCGACGCTGCGGCCGCCCGGGCCGGCTCGGGCCACAGCTCGGAGGTGACGGCGCCCTGGCTTCCGTTGCTGTGGCGCGTGCTGTGGCGCGCGTCGCCGGGGTGGACCGTCGATGTAGCGAAAGCGGCTTTGGGTACGTTGAACGCACCGAAAGCCGCTTTCGCTACATCCTCCCCGGCCCCGCGCGCCGTGCCGAACAGCGTCCGGAACAGCGGGTTGCGGGCCAGCAGCTCGGTCTCGGTGCCCACGTCCACCACCCGGCCGTGGTCGAGCACGGCGATCCGGTCCGCCAGCGCCAGCGTCGAGCGCCGGTGCGCGACCAGCAGCGTGGTGCGGTCCGTGGTGAGGTCGCGCAGCGTCGCGTGGATGGCGGCCTCGGTCGTGTTGTCGACCGCCGAGGTCGCGTCGTCGAGCACCAGCACCCGCGGGTCGGTGAGCACCGCCCGGGCCAGCGCGACGCGCTGCCGCTGCCCGCCCGAGAGCGTCAGCCCGCGCTCACCGACCAGCGTGTCGTAGCCCTCGGGCAGGCCCTCGACGAACTCCGCCACCTGCGCCGCCTCCGCCGCGGCGACGACCTGCTCGTCGGTCGCGTCCGGGCGGCCGTAGGCGATGTTGGCGCGGATCGTGTCGGAGAAGAGGAAGGCGTCCTCGAACACCATGCCCAGGACGGCGCGCAGGTCCGCCAGGCGCAGCTCCGGCAGCGCCACCCCGCCGAGCCGGACCTGCCCGGCCCGCGGGTCGTAGAAGCGCGCGAGCAGCTGGGTGACCGTCGATTTGCCCGAACCCGGCGGGCCGATCAGCGCGACCGTCTCCCCCGGCTCGACGCGCAGCGACAGCCCGTCGAGCACGGGCGCACCGCCTGCATACCCGAAGCTCACGTCATCCAGCTCGACGGACAGCGGGCCCGACGGCACGGGCACCGGGTCCGGCGGGTCCACGACCTCCGGCTCGGCGTCGACGAGGTCGTAGACGCGCTCGACGCCGGCCCGGGCCAGCTGCGCGCTCACCACCAGCGCGCCCACCATCCGGGCGGGCCCGACGAGCTGGGTGACGTAGGTGGTGAAGGCGAGGAAGGTCCCGAGCGTGACCGAGCCGGACAGTGCCATCGCCCCACCCAGGCCGATCACCCCGACCTGCCCGAGCGTGGGGAGCGCGAGCAGCGCCGGGTTCAGCCGTGCGGTCATCCGGGCGGCGCGCATCCGTTCGGCGTAGAGCCGTCGCGCCCGGCCCTCCAGGGCCGAGACCTCGCGGGCCTCCTGACCGAAGCCCTTGACCACCCGGACGCCCGTGACCGTCTCCTCGACCTGCTGCGCGACGTCCGCCGCCTGCTGCTGGGCCGACCACGTCGCCGGGAACAGCGACCGCCGGGACCGGACCGTCACGGCCGCCGCGGCCGGCAGCACGACGAGCGTGACGACGGTGAGCAGCGGCGAGAGCCACAGCATCGCCGCGAGCGAGGTGACGAGGAGCGTGGCGGTACCGAGGGTGAACGGCACCATCGACAGCAGGCCCTGCACGAGCTGCAGGTCCGTGATCGCCCGCGACGCCACCTGCCCGGTGCGCAGCGCGTCCTGCCGCTCGCCGTCGAGCCGCGCGACGGCGTCGAAGACGCGCTGCCGCAGGTCGTGCTGGACGTCGAGCGACAGGCGCCCGGCGAAGTAGCGGCGGACGAAGGAGGCGCCGTACTGGACGACAGCGAGCACGACCAGCGCGGTGACGACGGGGACGAGCACGGCGGTGGAACCGGTCACGGCGTCGTCGACGACGACCCGGGTCAGCAGCGGGCCGACGGCCCCGAGGCCCACGCCGACCACGGATGACCCGAGCGCGGCGGCCGTGACCCGGGGATGGCGCAGACAGGCGCCCGTCAAGCGGCGGATCCACCCCCGACGCTCTTGCGGGATACGGGGGGAGTGCACCGCACCACGGTAGGCCGGTCCCGGCGCAGCCGTCGCTACGTGACGTCGCGGCGGTCGGCGACGGTCCAGGCGAGCACCGCCGCCAGGGCCGCCCACCCGGCCAGCACCGACAGCGCGCCCCACCACGGCGGCGGGGCGGTCACGCCCGCCAGCTGCTCGACCACCTGGTCCGCGAGGTCCGGACCGGCGAGCGCCCGCGCCGGGAAGTCGTAGATCGCGACGTCTCCCGCGTTGCCGGGCAGGTACGGGGTCAGCCGGGCCAGGGCGGCCGAGCCCGAGTTGTTCATCACCGCCGCCAGCACCAGCTCCCCGACCTGCAGGTACACCAGCAGCACGACGAGCGCGCCCACCTGGTTCGCGAGCAGGACACCCACCGCCGCGCCGAGCACGCCCCACAGCGCGGCGACCGCCACCCCCACCACGGCCACACCCACGAGCGCACCGGTGCCGGGCACGCGCCCGGCCCCCTGCCCGAGCACCCCGGCGACGACGCCGGTGGTCACCGCGACGACCGCGTACAGCACGCCGACGCACCCGCCCGCCACGAGCTTGCCCACGAGCACCCGCCCCCGGCCGCCCGCGGTGAGGTAGGCGGTGGTGACGGTGCGGTGGCGGAACTCACCCGCGGCCGCGACCGTGCCGTACACCGCGGCGAACACCGCCGTGAGCGTCAACGTGAAGGCGATGGACGCGGGCAGCACCGGCAGGTCGCCCGCGTCCCCGAGCCCCTCGCCGAGCAGACTGCCGAAGAGGTTGACGAGCACGGCCAGCGCCACCACCGGGATCAGCAGCGCCCACCACAGCCGCGTCGAGACGACCCGCCGCCACTCCGCGCGCAGCGCCGGCCCGACCACGCTCACCGCCGGCCCTCCGACACCAGCTGCAGGAACATCTGCTCGAGGTCCACCCGCTCCTCCACCAGGCCGTGCACCGCCACCCCGGCCGCGAGCGCGACGTCACCGACCCGGGCGGCGTCCACGCCGGCGACCCCGAGCCGCCCGTCGTGCAGTGTGTCGATCTCGACGACCCCCGCGGCGGCGAGGGCCTGGGCCAGCCGCAGCGGGTCGGGGCACCGGACGAGCACCCGCGCCTGTCCCGTCCCCCGCAACCGCTCCAACCTGCCCTGGTAGACACACCGGCCGGCGTCGATGACGACGAGGTGGTCCACGCCCTGCTCGACCTCGGCGAGCAGGTGGCTGCTGACCAGCACCGTGCGCCCCTGCCGGGCGAACCCGCGCAGGAACTCGCGCAGCCAGGCGATCCCCTCGGGATCGAGGCCGTTCGCCGGTTCGTCGAGGACGAGCACCCGCGGGTCGCCGAGCAGCGCGGTGGCCAGGGCCAGCCGCTGCTTCATGCCCAGCGACCAGCCTCCGACCGCGCGGCCCGCGGGGTCGGCCAGCCCGACCAGGCCCAGCACCTCGTCGACGCGGCGGTCCGGCACTCCGAGCGCGGCGGCGGCCACCCGCAGGTGCGCCCGCCCGCTGCGCGCCGGGTGGAAGCCCTGCGCCTCCAGCACGGCACCGACCACCCGTCCGGGCGCGTCGAGCTCGGCGTACCGCATGCCGTTGATCCGCGCCTCGCCGGAGGTCGGCGTGACGAGGCCGAGGATCATCCGCAGCGTCGTGGTCTTCCCGGACCCGTTCGGGCCGAGGAAGCCGGTGACGCCGCCGGGCTCGACGGTGAGGTCGAGCCCGGCGACCGCGCTCACCGATCCGAACTGCTTGGTCAGGTCGTGGACGGTGATACGTCCGCTGCCGTCGTCCACCGGGCGGCCGCCTACCCTGCCGCGGCGGCCGCCGCGTCCCGGTCGGCGACGGCGCCGCGGACGGCCGCGAGGACCGCCCCGGCCCGCCACGCGTGGCCGAGGTCGTCGGGTTGGGCGACGGCACCGCTGCGGGCGACGGCGTTCAGCGCGGCCGAGGTCCGCGTGCTCCACACCGGCCGCAGGGTGGCGATCACCGCAGCCTCCGGAAGCGCGGCGAGCAGCGCGCGCAACCGGGTCTCGACGCCGCGCGGCCTGCCCTGCACGTCCGCGGTCCCGATGCGGTACCGGACCGCCGGCACGTGCTCGGCACGCTCGTGCACGGTAACCGCCATCGTTCTCCCTCGCTGCGTCGGCTCCGGTGTGGAGCGGCCGCAGCGCCGCCGCGCCCCACGGTCGTGCTGCGTGTCCGGACCGGGCGCGCACACGGTACGCCGCACGCCCGACGTCACGCGCGGACGGGCGACCCGGTGGAGCGCCGATCAACCCACCTCACCTCGCCACGGCCGATGGCGCGGCGGGCGCGTGCACCCGCTCGGGTGAAAGGGGGCAATGCCCGAGCACCCAGCGTCACCGCTCACACTGGGAGGCAACCCTCTGCCAGCGACCCGTGGGGAGCACTGTTGCTCGTGCCGGCCGTCCGGACCGCCGACCGCCCGCTGGGCCCCGACCAGTACCGCTACATCGCGACGCGCGGCTGGTGGATGGGAAGCTTCGACACGCCCACCGGCCTGCTGCTGCACCTGACCGAGCAGTGGATCCGGCAGTGGGTGCCCGCCCGCCCCGATCGCGACTGGATGCTCGACCGCGCGGTCACCGGCCGGGTGCGCTGGCTGACCGGGACGGCCGAGCAGGCCGACGACGCGGGCTTCGACCCGGCGGCGGGGGTTCCGACCGGGCGCTTCCGCGCCACGCACGGCGACTTCTACGCGGGCCTCGACAACCTGCCCGCGGGACCGCGAACGGGCACCTGGCACGCCCCGAGCACGACCTTTCTCTCCCGGCTGCCACGCGATCCGCGGGCCCTGCTCACCCGGCTGCGCGCCGACGGCCCCGAGGGACGCACCGCCTCGCAGCCCTTCGCCCGGGCCACGGGCGCGCTGCGCAGCGGGCTGGTCCCGGCCGACCTGCGCGGCGCCCTCTACGCCGCATTGACCGCGCTGCCGGCGGTCACCCTGGACGAGGACACGACGGACCACGCGGGCAACCCGCGCCTCGCGCTCGTGCACGACGACGGGCCCACCCGCACGGAGCTGATCATCGATCCGGTGGACGGCACGTTCGCCGGTGAGCGGGACACGCTCCGGACGGCGTCCCGGCTCGGGCTCGCCGCGGGCACCGTGGTGCTGTGCACCTCGGTGACGACCTGCGTGGTCGACACCCTCGGTGGCCTGCCCGCCTGAGCCGGTTCGCGGGGCCGGAACACCCGTGAAGTCCCGCACCTGCACCGATTCGGGCACATGGGCACCGTGGTGGACGGTCCGGAGGGCGGTGCCGGGCAGGGCCGGTGGGGGCTAGCCTGGAGGACGAACCTCGCAACGACTATGCGATCCGATCAAGGCGGTTCTCAGCGTGCCCAGCAGCAGTATGTCCAGCCAAGCCGGCCAGTTCGGCCCCAACGAGTGGCTCGTCGAGGAGATGTACCAGCGCTTCCTCGACGACCCCACCGCGGTAGACCCGGCGTGGCACGACTTCTTCGCCGACTACCGGCCGGAAGACCGGGACGCTGCACCGGTGGGCAACAGCACGCCGGCGACCACCGCGGCGCCGAGGACGGCGGCTGTCGTCGAGAAGTCCGTCGTGCACAAGACCGCCCCGGACAAGGTCACGCGTGGCCCGGGCCCGCAGGCGAACGGTGCTCCGCCCGTCGCCGCGCCCAGGCTGCCCGCATCGGAGAAACCCGCCGCGGGCAGCGCCTCGAAGGCCGCCCGCCCGGCGCCGGCCGTCGAGGAGGGCACGACGACGCCGTTGCGCGGTGCCGCGTCGATGGTCGTCAAGAACATGGAGGCGTCACTGGAGGTGCCGACGGCGACGTCGGTGCGGGCGGTGCCGGCGAAGCTGCTGGCCGACAACCGCCTGGTGATCAACAACCAGCTGCGGCGGACCCGCGGCGGGAAGATCTCCTTCACCCACCTCATCGGCTTCGCCGTGGTGCGGGCGCTGGCCGAGTTCCCGGTGATGAACCGGCACTTCACCGAGATCGACGGCCGCCCGACGGTGGTCAGCCCGGACCACGTCAACCTCGGTCTGGCGATCGACCTGCCCGGCAAGAACGGGCAGCGGTCGCTGGTCGTGGTTCCGATCAAGGGCTGCGAGTCGATGAACTTCGCGCAGTTCTGGTCGGCTTACGAGGCGATCGTGCACAAGGCCCGCGCGGGCACGCTGAAGAGTGAAGACTTCGCAGGCACCACGCTGTCGCTGACCAACCCGGGCACGCTGGGCACGAACCACTCGGTGCCGCGGCTGATGCAGGGTCAGGGCGCCATCATCGGCGTCGGGGCGATGGAGTACCCGGCGGAGTTCCAGGGCGCCAGCGAGGAGCGGCTCGCCGAGATCGGCGTCTCCAGGATCATCACGCTGACCTCGACCTACGACCACCGGATCATCCAAGGCGCGGAGTCCGGCGAGTTCCTGCGCCGGGTGCACGGGCTGCTGCTGGGTGGCCCGACGGCCGCAGGCGCCGGCTTCTACGACGAGATCTTCACCGCGCTGCGGGTGCCGTACGAGCCGGTGCGCTGGGTGCAGGACATCCCCGAAGGCGCGGTGGACAAGACCGCCCGGGTGATCGAGCTGATCGACGCCTACCGCACCCGCGGCCACCTGATGGCCGACACGGACCCGCTGAACTACCGCCAGCGCCGCCACCCCGACCTCGACGTGCTCTCCCACGGCCTGACGTTGTGGGACCTGGACCGCACGTTCGCCACCGGCGGGTTCGGCGGCCGGGCGCACATGAAGCTGCGCGACGTGCTCGGCCTGCTGCGCGACTCCTACGTGCGCACCATCGGCACCGAGTACATGCACATCGCGGAGCCGGAACAGCGGGCCTGGCTGCAGGAACGCATCGAGGTGGCGCACCAGAAGCCCGCGGTCATCGAGCAGAAGTACGTGCTGTCCAAGCTGAACGCCGCCGAGGCGTTCGAGACGTTCCTGCAGACCAAGTACGTCGGCCAGAAGCGCTTCTCCCTCGAAGGCGGGGAGACCGTCATCCCGCTGCTCGACGCCGTGCTGGACAAGGCCGCCGAGCACGAGCTGGACGAGGTCGTCATCGGCATGCCGCACCGCGGCCGGCTCAACGTGCTGGCCAACATCGTCGGCAAGCCGATCTCCCAGATCTTCCGCGAGTTCGAGGGCAACCTCGACCCCGGCCAGGCCCACGGCTCCGGGGACGTCAAGTACCACCTCGGCGCCGAGGGCAAGTACTTCCGGATGTTCGGCGACGGTGAGACCACCGTCTCGCTCGCCTCCAACCCGAGCCACCTCGAGGCCGTCGACCCCGTCCTCGAGGGCCTCGTCCGCGCCAAGCAGGACCTGCTCGACAAGGGCGACGGCGGCTACACCGTGATGCCGCTGATGCTGCACGGTGACGCCGCGTTCGCCGGGCAGGGCGTGGTCGCCGAGACGCTGAACCTGGCTCTGCTGCGCGGCTACCGCACCGGCGGCACCGTCCACGTGGTCATCAACAACCAGGTCGGGTTCACCACCGCCCCCGAGGCCAGCCGCAGCTCGCAGTACTGCACGGACGTCGCGAAGATGATCGGCGCACCGGTCTTCCACGTGAACGGCGACGATCCCGAGGCCTGCGTGTGGGTGGCCAAGCTGGCCGTGGACTACCGGCAGCGCTGGCACAACGACGTCGTGATCGACATGCTCTGCTACCGGCGCCGCGGCCACAACGAGGGCGACGACCCCTCGATGACCCAGCCCTCGATGTACGACATCATCGACGCCAAGCGCAGCGTCCGGAAGATCTACACCGAGTCGCTGATCGGCCGCGGGGACATCTCCGTCGGAGAGGCCGAGCACGCTCTCAAGGACTTCAGCAACCAGCTCGAGCACGTGTTCAACGAGGTCCGCGAGCTGGAGCGCACCCCGCCGGCCCCGTCGCCGTCGGTGGAGGAGGAACAGTCGGTCCCTGTGGACCTCGACACCTCGGTGTCGATCGAGGTCGTCCACCGGATCGGTGACGCGCACGTGAACCTGCCCGAGGGATTCACCGTGCACCCGCGGGTGAAGCCGGTGCTGGAGCGACGGTTCAAGATGTCGCGCGAGGGCGACGTCGACTGGGCGTTCGGCGAGCTGCTCGCCCTCGGGTCGCTGGTGGCGCAGGGCAAGCTGGTGCGGCTGTCCGGGCAGGACTCCCGCCGCGGCACGTTCGTGCAGCGCCACTCGGTGATCATCGACCGGCGCACCAGCGAGGAGTACGTCCCGCTGCGCCACCTGTCGCCCGAGCAGGAACGGTTCCTCGCCTACGACTCGGCGCTCTCGGAGTTCGCCGCGGTCGGGTTCGAGTACGGCTACTCCGTGGCCAACCCGAACGCACTGGTGCTGTGGGAGGCGCAGTTCGGGGACTTCGTCAACGGTGCCCAGTCGGTCATCGACGAGTTCATCTCCTCCGGCGAGGCGAAGTGGGGGCAGCGCAGCGACGTCGTCCTGCTGCTCCCGCACAGCCTCGAGGGCCAGGGGCCGGACCACTCCTCCGGCCGGATCGAGCGGTTCCTGCAGCTGTGCGCCGAGGGCTCGATGACCGTTGCGCTGCCGAGCGAGCCCGCGAACTACTTCCACCTGCTGCGCCGGCACGCCCTCGACGGGGTGCGGCGGCCGCTGGTGGTGTTCACGCCGAAGTCGATGCTGCGCAACCGCGCGGTCGTGTCGCCCGTGTCCGACTTCACCGGCGGCCGCTTCCGCACGGTGATCGACGACCCGCGCTACAGAGATCGATCCGAGCCCGCCACCGGTGTCCGGAAGCTCCTGCTGTGCTCGGGGAAGATCTTCTGGGAGCTCACCGCCGCCCGGGACAAGCGGGCCAAGAGCGACCGACCCAGCGACGACACCGCGATCGTGCGGATCGAGCAGCTCTACCCGCTGCCGCAGCGCGAGCTGGCCACCGTCCTCGAGCGCTACCCGAACGCCGCCACCGTGCGCTGGGTCCAGGAGGAGCCCGCGAACCAGGGCCCGTGGCCCTACTTCGGGCTGGAGCTGCCGGAGAAGCTGCCCGACCGACTCTCGGGCCTGCAACGCGTGTCGCGGCGGCGCATGGCGGCACCCGCCGCCGGGTCGTCGAAGGTCCACGAGGTCGAGCAGGCCACCATCATCGACCGAGCCTTTGCATGATCGTCTCGGCGGTGTAGGACCGATGTACGCGACCGACCGAGGCATCGAGGAACTTCTGGAGCGCCGGGGCGAGGAGACGGTGAGCGTGGAGTGGCTGGCGGACCGGCTGCGCACGTTCGTCGACCTCAACCCGGCGTTCGAGGACGCCGTGGATCGCGTCGCGTGCTTCCTGGCCCGCGACGACGCGGACGACGAGTAGGGCCTACACCGCGTTCCGGTACGCCAGCGAGTCCGACGCGATCTCCTGCGCCCGGCCCGAGGCTTCCTCGAGCTCGTGCCGCAGCGCGAGGAAGTGGTCGGCCGCCACCTCCAGCTCGACCGGATCCCGGGACCGGGGTACGCGCCTGTCGATCTCCATCGCCCGTCGGGTGCACTCCTCCAGCTCCGTCGGCAGGGCGGCGACCCTGGCGTGCAGCCCGGCGGCCGGCGACGAGTCGTCGAGCCCGACCAACGACCGCGCGTGCCCCGTCGCGCTGTCCGCGCTGTCGATCGCGGCCCGGAGGCCGGCGGTCAGGTCGTCGAGGTGGCCCTTCGCCCGGTCGAGCATGCGGCTGGCGTCGGCGTCGGCCGCGGCCACCTGGGCCTCGTGTTTCGCGGCCACGACGGCGTTCCCGACGGCAGCGGCCAGCACGGCGCGGTCCGCGTGCCGACGCGAGGACCGGATCGCGTCGATGGCCTGCTGCGTGCTGCCGTGCCCGTACTCCGCCGCGAAGGACAGGTCGTACAGGGTCGCGCCCACCGACCGCTCGTCGGCGCCGATCGCGTCGGCACCGTCGCGCACCGCCTGGATGTCGGCCGGCATCAGCGCAGGAACGGCAGACGGCGCCGGATGGCGGCGAGCACGCCGTCCGCGGCGAGGTCGAGCTCCCGATCCAGCGCGTCGAGCTGCTCGGGGTCGGCGTCAGGAGCGGGGGCCGGGCGCGGCCGCAGGGTCAGCCAGGACTCCGCCCACAGGGCTTCGAGCACCGCCTCCCAGCGCAGCTCGAGGGCCAGCCGGGACATCGCGGCCCGGTCCTCGGCGCGCACCATGGCGTTGTCCAGCTCGACCAACCGGCGCTTGAGCGCAACCGCCTGCTCCCCGTCGTGCTCGCGCAGCCGGCCCGCGATGTCGGTGAGCTCGCCGACGATGTCCTTGTAGCGGCGCACGGCATCGCTCACGGGGCCTCCTCGCTGACGCTCGTCAACCCCGCGCCCGGCGGTGCTGCGTCGAATCGTGATCTCGCTCACGGGGCCCCCTCGTTCGGCGGGGCGTCCGGGTCGGCGAGCATGATCACCTCAGGTCGGGAGTGCCGCGCCCGGTCGAACATCAGTGCCCGGCCGGGCCGCGGTGACCAGGTGGGCGGCAGGCCCGGGATGATCGTGCCCAGCTCGGCGCCCTGGACGTCGAGCCCGACCACGCAGCCCAGGTCGTCCGGGGACGCGCCGGAGGTGAGCAGGCTCCGCAGCCGCTGCGGGCTGCGCCACCAGCCGATCGTGTGGATCCCGACCTCGGGACCGGACCGCAGCACCTTCCGCAGCGCCTCGGTGCCGGCCCGCTCGAGCACGCTGTCGGCCGTGTCCGCGGCGTAGACCACCAGGTAGGTGGGAGTACGGGCGTCACCGGCCAGGCGGCCGCCGATCTCCTCGGTCAGCTTCTCGATGCACGTCCGGAACTGGTGGAGCCGGACCGTGCACACCTTGTGCCCGCTGAGCTCCCGTTCGAGGTCGGCGACGGCCGGGTCGGCCTCGATCGCCAGCGGGGCCAGGAAGAACCGGACGTCGTCGCGGTGGTGGTGCTGCGCGCCCAGCGACATCACCGCCGTGCCGAGCGTCGCCACCGCCTCGTCGAGCGACGTCCCGATCACCCCGATGTTGCGGCCCGGCGACCTCGGCAGCGGGACCGCCGCCGGGCTCAGGCCGACATCGATGCACTGCCCGAGCACGGCCCGCGGTGGCTGGGCGAACGGCCGCAGCCCGGCGATCAGCACATCGGTGCGCGGCGCCCGGCTGCCGTCGAACAGGCGTGGCGGCCCGAGCTCGCCCGCCGTGGCCGCGAAGTGCGCGTAGAGCTCCCGCTGCACCATCTCGACCGAGTCCCGGCCCGTCGCGTCGGGGATGCGGGCGATCTCGTTGCCGTGCGCGATGCCCGACTCGTGGTTGATCAGGGCATGCCAGCGCGGCAGCGTGAGAGTCGCGTCGTTGACGTCGGCCATGATCCGCCGGGCGCGCGGCAGCCCGATCCGCAGCACGAACTGCTCGAAGATTGCCGGACGGCCCCAGAACGCCTCGATGCCGGACACGTCCTGGCTGGCCAGCACCAGGTGGATGCCCTGCGAGCGGCCGCGCCGAGCCACGTCCTCCAGCAGCCGGATCGACTCGCGGGTGACGGCGTCGCGCTCGGCGAACAGGAACTGGAACTCGTCGATCACCGCGACGATCCGCGGCCAGCGCCCCTCCGGGTCCGCCAGGCGGATCTCCTCCAGCTTGGTGACCTCGTGGGACTTCGCGACCTCGGCGCGGTGACGCATCTCGTCGGCCAGGTGCCGGAGCAGCGCGAGGCCGAACTCCCGGTCGGTGTTGATGTTGACCCCGATCAGGCGCGCGTGCGGCAGCCACGTCGGGTCCCGGCGCCCGGGCGCGAACTGGGCGAACGACACGCCCTCCTTGAAGTCGAGCAGGTAGAACTCCAGCTCGTCCGGGGAGTACCGGGCGGCCATCGAGGCGATCATCGCGAGCAGCAGGTTCGTCTTGCCCGAGCCGCTCGGGCCGCCCACCAGGGCGTGCGGCGACGCGTCGCCCAGCGTCAGTTCCACCGGTATCCCCTCGGCGAACCCGACCGGAGCGATCAGCCCGGACCGCGACCTGTCCGTCCCCCACTTGTGGTCCGGGGGCAGGAGGTCGTGGAAGGTGCCGACCCGCGTGCGCAGGCGCTCGTGCTCGGCGACGATGTCGTGGCTGGCCGCCGTCAGCTCGGCCCGCGACAGTGGCGGGTCGGGGAGCACGGTGACGTGCGGTCCGGTCATCGACGTCGTGGCCACAACCCGCGCCGCGGGGGGCCGGACGCTGACCTCGGCCAGCCGGACGGTCTCGACGGGGGCCGCGATCATCAGCGGGACGTCGACCAGCACGACCGAGATCCCGCACGCCGGCCCGCCGCGCAGCACCCGCTGGAGCTGGCGCTGGTCGTCGTCGGCCAGGGCTTTGCGGTTGCCGAGCAGCACCGCGACGATCCACGGCTCCGTGCGGGTGCCGGTCTCCCGGGCGTGCTCGGCCAGCGACGGCAGGCCGCCGACCAGCACGCGGGTGTGCACCCGCCGGATCCGGTCGGACAGGTCGGTGAGCAGCCCATCGAGGTTCCCGGGATCGTGCACGGTGAGCACGCCGGTGCTGGTCAGCGGGTAGAGGCCGGGCAGCGAGCCGGTGAACTGGCCGACGTCCCAGACGTGCAGCTGGACGAGCCCGGGGCGGAAGTACCCGACCACCCGCATGAGCAGCGACTCGACCATCGCCTCGGCCGTGGCCCGCGTCTCGGGCGGCCCGGTGATCTCCAGGTGCGACCTGTCGAGCAGCGGCACGGCGACCGGGAAGCCCTCACAGCCGCCGCCGACCTCCCCCGTGCCGATCCGCCACAGCTCGGGCGCCTGGGCGTCGATCCCGGCCGTGCCGACCCCGAGCCAGCCGTCGGCGGCGCCGGCCGAGCGCGGTGCGGCCCCGGCGACGAGGTCGACGAGGCGTGCGGGACCGGACGCCTCCCCTGCGCACCACGAGGCGAACGCGGTGTCGCGGTCGTGGGCGACCCGCTCGACCGCGCCCGCCAGCGCCGGGTTGGTCAGAACGCCGGCGAGCTGCGGGTCGACACGGGCGGCGTCGATGCCGGTCTCGCGCAGCCACAGCTCCGCCATCACCTCGGCGTGCGCCCGGGCCGCGGCGTCTCTGTGTCGTTCCACCGCTCCGAGCACAGCCCCCATCGCGGCGTGGAAGGCGTCGAAAGCCTTCCGAATCCGCTCGCGCCGGGCCCGTCGCGCCATCGTGTTGCACCTCCCTGGATGCACCGCCCCGGTCGGGTACCCACACCCGTCGTAGATCCATCCAGGTCAGAGGCGGTTCGCGACTCCCTCGAACTCGTCCAGCGCCGACCGCACCTGCTGGCGCGCCTCGTCGATCTTGCTGATCGCCTCGGCCATCTGGTTGTGCGCCTGCTCGGCCTCCGACTGTTGGCTGCCCTCCGTTCCCTGCCGCAGCCCGTTCTGCGCGTCCTCCAGCGACCGGTGGGCCGACTCCAGTTCGGTCAGGGCCTGATCCGCGCTGTGGTGCGCAGCCATGATCGCAGACCGGGCTTCCTCGATGTTCGGCATGGACGCCGATGCCCCACTTTCCTCACGTCGTCACCGCTGATACTCGTCACCGCTGATACAGGTCACCGCTGATACACGGCCGGTGCGCACCTTATTGCCAGTACACGCCACGGCAGCGAGCGCCCGCAGCGGCTGAGTGAGTGACCGCGCAATTGCACGGCGTGCCCGGAGGTCGTCCCGTTCCGGCCCGCCCGAGCACTTGCCTCCGCCCGCGCGGAGGTCCAGGGTGATCTCTTCGGTAGGAGAGTCGGGGGAGGTTGCCATGCCTGGGTCGGGTGTCGTGCGAGCGGCGATCCTGCAGGCGAAGTGGACCGGCGACACAGCGTCGATGATCGAGGTCCACGAGACCTACGCGCGCGGGGCCGCGCAGCAGGGCGCGAAGATCATGGGCTTCCAGGAGGTCTTCAACTCGCCCTACTTCTGCCAGGTCCAGGAGGCCGAGCACTACCGCTGGGCCGAGCCCGTTCCGGACGGGCCGACGGTCACGCGGATGCAGTCACTGGCGCGGGAGACCGGGATGGTGCTGGTCGTCCCGGTGTTCGAGATCGAGAGCGCCGGCAACTACTACAACACCGCAGCGGTGATCGACGCCGATGGCACCGTGCTCGGCAAGTACCGCAAGCACCACATCCCGCAGGTCAAGGGGTTCTGGGAGAAGTACTACTTCAAGCCGGGCAACCTCGGCTGGCCGGTCTTCGAGACCGCGGTCGGCACCATCGGCGTCTACATCTGCTACGACCGGCACTTCCCCGAGGGCTGGCGGGCGCTGGGGCTGGCCGGGGCGCAGGTCGTGTTCAACCCGTCCGCCACGAGCCGCGGGCTCTCGTCCTACCTGTGGAAGCTGGAACAGCCGGCCGCCGCGGTGGCGAACGAGTACTTCGTCGCGGCGATCAACCGGGTGGGCATCGAGGAGTACGGCGACGACGACTTCTACGGCACCAGCTACTTCGTCGACCCGCGCGGCCAGTTCGTCGGGGACGTCGCGTCCTCCCACGACGAGGAGCTGGTCGTCCGCGACCTGGACCTCGACATGATCGACGAGGTGCGCCAGACCTGGGCGTTCTACCGCGACCGGCGCCCGGACGCGTACGGATCGTTGGTGCAGTCATGAGCGAGGACCTGCTCGCCCGCACCCGGGCCGCCCTGCCGAGCTGGCTCGCGATCTACTACGACGAGCCGATCGAGATCGAGCGCGGCGAAGGCCGGCACGTGTGGGACACCGACGGTCGCCCCTACCTCGACTTCTTCGGCGGCATCCTCACCACGATGACCGCGCACGCGCTCCCGGAGGTGACCGCCGCGGTCGCCGAGCAGGCCGGGAAGATCCTCCACTGCTCGACGCTCTACCTCAACACGCCGATGGTGGAGCTGGCCGAGGAGATCGCCCGGGTCTCGGGCATCCCCGACGCCAAGGTGTTCTTCACGACGTCGGGCACCGAGGCGAACGACACGGCGCTGCTGCTGGCCAGCTCGTACCGCCGGAGCAACCAGCTCCTCGCGATGCGCAACAGCTACCACGGCCGGTCGTTCTCCACGATCGCGATCACGGGGAACCGGAACTGGTCAGCGACCTCGCTCTCGCCGTTCCAGACCTACTACGTGCACGGGGGCAACCGCTTCCGCAGCCCGTTCGCGGGCCTGGCGGACGCCGAGTTCGTCGACGCGTGCGTCGGGGACCTGCGCGAGGTCCTCGACCAGGCGGGCGGCGACGTCGCGGCGCTGATCGCCGAGCCGATCCAGGGGGTCGGCGGGTTCACCCACGGGCCCGACGGGCTGCTCGGCGCGTTCGCCAAGGAGCTGGGCGAGCACGGCATCCTGTGGATCAGCGACGAGGTGCAGACGGGCTGGGGCCGCACCGGCGAGCACTTCTGGGGCTGGCAGGCGCACGCCCAGGGCGGCGCGACCCCGGACATCGTCACCTTCGCCAAAGGCATCGGGAACGGCCTGTCCGTCGGCGGGGTCATCGCCCGCGCCGAGATCATGGACTGCCTCCGCAGCAACTCGATCTCGACGTTCGGTGGCTCGCCGATCACCGCGGCAGGGGCGCTGGCCAACCTGCGGTACCTGCTGGCGCACGACCTGCAGGGCAACGCCGCGAAGGTCGGCCCGATCCTGCTCGACGGGCTGGGCTCGCTCTCGAGCCCGATCGTCGGGGACGTCCGCGGCAAGGGGCTGATGATCGGTGTCGAGCTGGTCCGGCCCGACACCGGCACCCCGGGCGAGCCCGCGCCGGAACTGGCGAGCGCCGTGCTCGAGGCGGCGAAGCGGCACGGGCTGCTGATCGGCAAGGGCGGCCTGTACGCGAACGTGCTGCGTGTCACACCGCCGCTGACGTTGACCCCGCAGGAGGCGGCCGAGGGGCTCGCGCTGCTCGTCGCGTCGATCGAGGAGGCGGCCGCCGGGCTCGCGCCCGGCGCGTCGCGCGAGGAGGAAGTGATCGCGCCATGACCGGCACGGTGATCCGCGGCGGTCTGGTGATCACCGCGGCGGAGGAGACGTCCGCGGACGTGCTGATCGAGGACGGGACCGTCGTCGCGTTGGCGGCCACCGGGTCGTCCGTGGCGCAGTCGTGGAGGGCCGACACCGAGATCGATGCGGCCGGGTGCTACGTCGTTCCCGGCGGGGTCGACGGCCACACCCACATGGAGATGCCCTTCGGCGGGACGACGGCGTCGGACACGTTCGAGACCGGCACCCGCGCAGCCGCGTGGGGCGGCACGACCACGATCGTCGACTTCGCGATCCAGCAAGCCGCGGCGAGCCGCGACGACGGCAGGGCCGGCTCGCTGCGGGCGGGGCTCGACGCCTGGCACGCCAAGGCCGACGGCAACTGCGCGATCGACTACGCGTTCCACATGATCATGGCCGATGTCAACGAGAGTTCGCTCAAGGAGATGGAGGCCCTGGTCGGCGAGGGGGTCACCAGCTTCAAGCTGTTCATGGCCTACCCCGGCGTCTTCTACAGCGACGACGGCCAGGTCCTGCGTGCCTTCCAGAAGGGCGCCGAGACCGGCGGCCTGATCCTCATGCACGCCGAGAACGGCATCGCCATCGACGTGCTGGTCGAGCAGGCGCTCGCCCGGGGGCAGACCGACCCGCGCTACCACGGCGTCGTCCGCCACGAGCTGCTCGAGGCCGAGGCGACGCACCGGGCGATCACGCTGGCGCAGGTCGCGAACGCGCCCGTCTACATCGTGCACCTGTCGGCCGAGAAGGCGCTGGCGGAGGTCGCGAGGGCGCGCGACGAGGGGTACAACGCGTTCGCCGAGACCTGCCCGCAGTACCTGTTCCTGTCCTACGACGACCTCGCCCGGCCCGGGTTCGAGGGCGCCAAGTACGTCTGCTCGACCCCGCTGCGGCCCCGCGAGCACCAGGCGGCGCTGTGGCGGGGGCTGCGCACGAACGACCTGTCGGTGGTCTCGACCGACCACTGCCCGTTCTGCTTCACACCCCAGAAGGAGATGGGGCTGGGCGACTTCTCCAAGATCCCGAACGGGCTGCCGGGCGTCGAGCACCGGATGGACCTGCTGCACCAGGGGGTCGTCGACGGGCACATCTCCCGCCGCCGGTGGATCGAGCTGGCCTGCGCGACCCCGGCCCGGATGTTCGGGCTCCACCCGCGCAAGGGCACGATCGCCCCGGGCGCGGACGCGGACGTCGTCGTCTACGACCCGGCCGCGACGCAGGTGCTGTCGGCGGCGACGCACCACATGAACGTCGACTACTCCTGCTACGAGGGCCGGGAGATCACCGGCCGGGTGCGGACGGTGCTCTCCCGCGGGCGGGTCGTTGTCGATGACGGGGAGTACCGGGGCGCGGCCGGGCACGGGCGGTTCCTGAAGCGCGACACGTGCCAGTACCTGACGTGAGCGAGCTTGCGAGCGAACCAATGTCACAGTACTTGCGCGGAGCGCCGACCGAGCGCAGCGAGGGAGAGTGATTCGCTCCATGGACATCGGGCTCGTGTTGCAGACCGACCCGCCGGGTCGGGCGGTCGTCGACCTGCTGGTGCGCGCGGAGGAGCTGGGGTTCAGCCACGGCTGGACGTTCGACTCGCACGTGCTCTGGCAGGAGCCGTACGTGATCGCATCGCAGGTGCTGGCACGGACCACCCGGCTGATGGTCGGCCCGATGGTGACCAACCCGGCGACGCGCGACTGGACCGTCATCGCGTCGCTGCACGCGACGCTCAACGAGATGCACGGCAACCGGACGGTCTGCGGGATCGGCCGGGGCGACTCCGCGGTGCGCGTGCAGGGCCGCAAGCCGACCAGCCTGGCCCAGGTCGAGGGCGCGATCCACGCGATCCGCGAGCTGGCCGAGGGGCGGTCGGTGGACATCGAGGGGACCGAGATCCGCATCCCCTGGGTGCCCGACGGCGCGCGGCTCCCGGTGTGGATGGCCGGCTACGGGCCGAGGGCGCTGGAGCTGACCGGCCGCTGCGCGGACGGCTTCATCCTCCAGCTCGCCGACCCGTACCTCGTCGAGTGGACGGTGAAGTCGGTGCGCGCGGCCGCGGAGGCGGCGGGCCGGGACCCCGAGTCGCTGACGATCTGCGTGGCCGCACCGGCGTACGTCGGTGCGGACCTCACGCATGCGCGGGACCAGTGCCGCTGGTTCGGCGGGATGGTCGGCAACCACGTCGCGGACCTCGTCGCCCGCTACGGCGATCACTCCGGTGCCGTGCCGGCCGAGCTGACCGGCTACATCAAGGGCCGCCGGGGCTACGACTACAGCCACCACGGCAAGGCCGGGAACCCGTCGACGACCTTCGTGCCCGACGAGGTCGTGGACCGGTTCTGCCTGCTCGGCCCGCCGTCGGCGCAGCTGGAGCGGCTGGCGGAGCTGCGCGGGCTGGGGGTGGACCAGTTCGCGATCTACGCGATGCACGACGCCAAGGAGGCGACGATCGAGGCGTACGGGAGGTCGGTGCTCCCGGCGCTGCCCTGATCCGACCAACCCGCGGCCGGGTCCGCCGCTCCGACGCACCCGCGCGTCGGGTGCCCCCGACCGAGCACCCCGGACGCGCGTGTGGCGGTCTCCGGCAGCCGGCGCGTACGAACGCCGTCAGGCCAGCCCGTTCTGCGACAGCCAGTTCTTCGCCACCGTCTCCGGGCTCGGCTTCGCGTCGCCGTCGGCCTCGGCGTTGAGCGCCGTGAGGCCCTCGGTCGTCAGCTTCGCCGCGATCGCGTTCAGCGTCGCCTTCACCTCGTCGGTCGCCTTCGCCTTGTTGATCAGCGGCAGCACGTTCTGGGCCGCGAAGTTGTTCTTCGGGTCCTCCAGCACGACGAAGTCGTTCGCCGCGATCGTGGACTGCGTGGTGAACAGGTTCGCCGCCTGGATGTCACCGTTCTTCAGCGCCGCGACGGTCAGCGGGCCGCCGGCGTCCAGCGAACGGAACTCCTTGAAGGTGCAGTTGTAGACCGCCTTGATACCCGGGATGCCGTCGGGGCGGGTCTGGAACTCGGGTGCCCCGCCGAAGACGAGGTTCGGGCAGTGCGGCGCGAGGTCGGCGATCGACTTCACGTTCAGCTGTGTCGCGGTGTCCCGGGTGACCACCACGGCGTCCTTGTCCTCGGCCGCAGACTTGTCGAGCACGATCAGGTTGTCCGGCAACGCCTCCTGCAACGCGGTGTACACGGCGTCGGGCTCGGTCGCGTTCGCGGTCTTGTCGAAGTACTGCAGCAGCACGCCGCTGTACTCGGGGATGAGGTCGATCGACCCGTCCTGCAGCCCGGGGATGTAGGCCTCCCGGCTGCCGATGTTGAGCCGCTTCTCGACCGCGACGCCCTTGGCCGCCAGCGCCTGCGCGTAGATCTCGGCAAGGATCTGACTCTCGGTGAAGTTCGCCGAGCCCACGACGATCGTGTCACTCGGCGCGGCGGCCCCCGATGTCTGACCCGAGCCGCTGGACAGCGGGTCGCTCCCACCTCCGCAGGCCGTCAGGGCGAGGGCGAAACCCGCCAGCATCGCGACGCCACGGGCGATCAGGGAAGTGCGCATCGGGGACGTTCCTCCTGTCCGGTCACGCCGCGTGTGCGGCGTCGGGGGTCTTCGAGGGGACAACACGCAGCCGTCGCCCGCCGGATGCGGCACGCAGGCCCGGTGACACGACCAGCTTCTGCAGGCCGGCGAGCAGCAGGTCCGCGGCGACGGCCAGCATCGCGACGAGCAGCGAGCCGGCGATCATCTGCGGAAAGTCGCGAACGGCGAGCCCGTCGATGATGAAGCGGCCCAGGCCGCCGAGCGCGACGTAGGCGGCGATGGTCGCGGTGGAGATCACCTGCAGCACCGAGCTGCGGATGCCGCTGATGATCAGCGGAAGGGCGTTGGGCAGCTCGACGCCGAGCAGCACCTCGCGCCCGCGCATCCCCATGCCGCGGGCGGCGTCGACGACCGCGGGGTCGACGTTGCGCAGCCCCGCGTACGTACCGGCGAGGATCGGCGGGACGGCGAGGATCACCAGCGCCGTGATCGGCCCCAGCAGGCCGAGCCCGGTGGCGCCCACGATGAGGACGAGCAGGCCCAGGGTGGGCAGGGCGCGCAACCCGTTCGCCAGGCCGACGACGAGGAAGCCGCCCCGGCCTGTGTGCCCGATCCACGCGCCGATCGGCACCGCGATCACGAGCGCGATGACCACCGCGAGCAGTGTGTAGCCGATGTGCTCGACGAGCCGGACCGGGATGCCCTGCGGCCCCGTCCAGTGCGCCGGGTCGAGCAGGTAGGAGAAGACGTTCACGCGGGCCTCCCCGCGCTGCGGCCGACCCGATCCCACGGGGTGAGCAACCGGCCGACCAGCAGGAGCAGCCCGTCGACGACCAGCGCGAGCAGGAGCACCAGCACGATGCCGGTGACGATCTCCGCCGGGATCCCCCGCTGGAACCCGTCGGTGAACATCTGGCCCAGGCCGCCGAACCCGATCACCGCGCCGACGGTGACGAGGCTGATGCTCGACACGGCCGCCACCCGCAGCCCGGCCACCACGACCGGGACCGAGAGCGGCAGCTCGACGGCGACGAACCGGCGCAGCGGGCCGTATCCCATCGCGGTCGCCGAGTTCACGACGAGCTGGGGGACGGCACTCAACGCGTCCGCGACCGTGCGGACGAGCAGCGCGACAGTGTAGACGGTGAGCGCGATGATCACATTGACCGGGTCCAGGATGCGCGTGCCCAGAAGGGGCGGAAGCAGCACGAACAGCGCGAGCGACGGGATCGTGTAGAGCAGGCCGGCGACGTTGATCGTGATCGTGCGGCCGACGCGGGTCCGGTTGGCCAGCCACCCGATCGGGATCGCGAGCACGAGCCCGATCACGATCGGCGGAAGCGCGAAGTACAGGTGCTGCAGCGTGAGGTTGCCGATCAGCGGGAGGTTCCCCGACACCCAGCCCATGCGCGCCTCAGGCCGCCTCGGCGCGCCGGTGGGCGGCCAGCGCCTCCAGCACGTCGTCCGCAGCGACGGCGCCGACCGCGCGCCCGTCGCCGTCGACCGCGACCCCCTGCCCCGACGGCGACGACAGGGCCGCGTCCAGCGCGCTGCGCAGCGAGCCGGCACGGGCGTCGTAGAGCGACCCGCCGGGAACGAGGTCTCCGCCGTCCGCGGTGCCGCCGCCTGCGCGGTCGTGGTGCCAGCCCAGCGGGCGCCCGTCGGCGTCGAGGAACAGGCTCCAGCCCCGCTCCGTGCGTTCACCGGAGCGCACGGTGCACAGCTCGTGCAGCGGCAGTTGCTCCGAGGAGCGGAACGACAGGCCGCGGTAGCCGCGGTCGCGACCGACGAAGGAGTCGACGAAGTCGTCGGCCGGCCGGGCGAGCAGCACCCCCGGCTCGTCGTACTGGGCCAGCCTGCCGCCGACCCGGAACACCGCGACCCGGTCGCCGAGCTTGACGGCCTCGTCGATGTCGTGGGTCACGAACAGGATCGTCTTGCCCAGGTCGGCCTGCAGCTTGAGCAGCTCGTCCTGCAGGCTCTCGCGGACGATCGGGTCGACCGCGCTGAACGGCTCGTCCATCAGCAGCACCGGCGGGTCCGCCGCGAGCGCCCGGGCCACGCCGACACGCTGCTGCTGGCCGCCGGAGAGCTGCCCCGGGTAGCGGCGCGCCATCTCGGGGGTGAGCCCGACGGTCTCCATCAACTCCATCGCACGGTCTCGGGCCCTCTTCTTGCTCCAGCCCAGGAGCAGCGGCACCGTGGCGACGTTGTCGACGATCGTGCGGTGCGGGAACAGGCCGGCCTGCTGGATGACGTAGCCGATCCCCCGCCGCAGCTGCGCGGCGTCGGTCTTCATCACATCCGTGTCGTTGACCATGATCGTGCCCGACGACGGGTCGATCATCCGGTTGACCATCCGCAGCGACGTCGTCTTGCCGCAGCCGGACGGCCCGACGAACACGGTGATCCCGCCGTCGCGTACCTGCAGCTCCAGGTTGTCGACCGCGACCGTGCCGTCGGGGAAGCGCTTGGTCACGCCCCGGAACTCGATCACCGGGCGACCTCCCGTGCTCACCGACGACGCCTCGCCGGCCGTCAGGAATCGGCTGAGGCTAACCCGAACGGCAGCTCACGGCACACCGATGGCCGTGTCGTTACCCCACCGCTACCCCGCGTGGGCCCGCTGCTCGCGGGTTTGCAGCTCCGGGGGGTTGCAGCTCCGGGGGTTGCAGCTCCGGGGGGGTTGCAGCTCCGGGGGGTTGCAGCAAGGTGGCCCTGCACCAATCGGATTGGAGTAGGGCCACCTTGCTGCAAACCCCAACGCCCGCCACGGTCCGGAACCACCCGCAGCGTCCGGCTTCGACACGCCGAGCGTTCCGTCCGATCGGACGCACCGGCCGGACCTCACGGGCCCCGTCAGGGTGTGCGGGTGGCTGCCGCCGCGACCGCCGCGGCCACCGCGGGGGCCACTCGAGGATCGAACGGGCTCGGCACGATGCGGTGCGGGGCGAGGTCGTCGGCGACCACCGAGAAGATCGCGTCGGCCGCTGCGAGCTTCATCGTCTCGGTGATCCGCCGCGCACCCGCGTCCAGCGCCCCGCGGAACACGCCGGGGAACGCCAGCACGTTGTTGATCTGGTTCGGGAAGTCGCTCCGGCCCGTCGCGACGATCGCGGCGTGGCGGGCGGCGACCTCCGGGTGCACCTCGGGGTCCGGGTTGGACAGTGCGAAGACGAACCCCTCGGGCGCCATCAGTGCGAGGACCTCCTCGGGCAGCCGCGCGCACGACAGGCCCACGAAGACGTCCGCGTCCGCCAGCGCCTCGGCCACCCCGCCGGTGATCCGCCGCGGGTTGGTGACGGCCGCGAGCGCCGCCTTCTCCCCCGCCACGCCGGGTCGGCCCGGGACCAGCACGCCGCGGGAGTCGAGCACGACGACGTCCGTGGCCCCGGCGGCCAGCAGGATGCGCGCACAGGCCACCCCGGCCGCACCGGCGCCGGAGATCACGATCCGCAGCCGCGCCAGGTCGCGGCCCGCGACCGCGCACGCCCCGCGCAGCGCAGCGAGCAGGACGATCGCCGTGCCGTGCTGGTCGTCGTGCATGACCGGGCAGTCCAGAGCCTCGATCAGCCGCCGCTCGAGCTCGAAGCACCGCGGCGCTGACACGTCCTCGAGGTTCACTGCACCGAAGCTGGGACGCAGCCGCACGAGGGTCTCGACGATCTCGTCGACGTCCGTCGTGTCGAGCACCAGGGGGATCGAGTCGAGACCGCCGAAGGTCTTGAACAGAGCCGACTTGCCCTCCATCACCGGTAGCGCGGCGCGCGGGCCGATGTCGCCGAGACCGAGCACGGCGGTGCCGTCGCTGACCACGGCGACGAGGCGCTGCGCCCACGTGTAGCGGGCGGCGAGCCCGCTGTCGGCCGCGATGGCCCGGCTGACCTCCGCCACGCCGGGCGTGTAGGAGATGGCCAGGTCGCGGTCGTCACGCAGGGGCGCAGTCAGGCCGGTCGAGAGCTTGCCCCCGACGTGCGCGGCCATGATCTCGTCGGTGGTCGGGGCCGGGGCAGGCAGGGTGGCGTCGATCGTCATCGGTCGGCATTCCTTCGATGCAGGTGGTCGCGGCCGCGCTCGCGCGCACCGCTCGCCGGTGCACCGGGGGCTCGCGGGTGAAGCCGGACGCGGTGCCGGACGGCCCCTCCGGGCGTGCCGCAGGATGTCGCGGCCCGGCGGAGGTGGGGCTGTCGGGTACGTCGGAGATCCTACCTGGACCCGTCGCGACCGTCGCACAACGTCAGCGTCCGGCGCGGATCCGGCCCGGCCGCGGCCACAGCCGGAGGCGGACGACGGCCACCACCCGCGCCGGTCCGAGGTGGCGGGAGTCGGTCGAGCCGAACGGGTTGTCCCCGTGGACCCACCACCCGTCGTCGACCGCCCGCACGGCTCGCTTCACCGACAGCTGCCCGGGGCGGGCCGCCCACCGCACCAGGACCACGTCGCCCGCCTGCGCCGACGCCCCGAACCGGACCAGCACGACGTCGCCGTCGTGCAGTGCGGGCGACATCGACGGCCCGCGCACCGCGACCCGTCGCCAGCGCACGTGTGACCTCCCGCCGAGGATGTTCGGGCTCCGTGCCGTGGGGTACGTGAAGAGTACTGTCAGACCCGCCAGGACGATCATCGAACGAGGGAGCACCCATGCGGCTGCTGTCGCACATCCTCCGCCCGCGCCTGGAGGCCACCGCCCACTGCGACCTTCCGTGCGGCGTGTACGACCCGGCCCAGGCCCGCATCGAGGCCGAGTCGGTGAAGGCCATCCAGGAGAAGTACCAGGCCAACGACGACCCCGAATTCCGCGAGCGCGCGCTGCAGATCAAGGAGCAGCGCGCGGACCTGGTCAAGCACCACCTGTGGGTGCTGTGGACCGACTACTTCAAGCCGCCGCACTTCGAGAAGTACCCCGAGCTGCACGAGCTGTTCAACAAGGCGACGAAGAAGGCGGGCGGCGGCCCCGGCGGCGCCAAGTCGTCGACGGACCCGGCAACGGGCCAGGAGCTGCTCGAGTACATCGCGCAGATTGACAAGATCTTCTGGGAGACGAAGGCCGCCGCCTGACCAGAGGCTCGGAAGCGGCGCCGACCAGCGGAAACGTCATCCGTCGGTCGGCGCCGTTCTCTTTGGCGGCGATCGCGGCCTCGCCGCCGTGACGTCGCGCGGTGTCCGCGGCCTCGCTCGCGTCGGAACCCGTGCCAGGCCCGACGTACCGCGCGGAGTCGGGCGAAAGAGCGGCCCGGACGCCGATCACGCGTTAAGGTCCGGCGTGTGGCCTCCCACGACCCCGCGTCCGACCCCGGCCGCATCGTGCTGCTGCGGCACGGCGAGACCGAGTGGTCGGCGAGCGGCCAGCACACCAGCCGCACCGACATCCCGCTCACCGACCGAGGCCGCACGCTGGCCCGGGGGAATGCCGAGCTGGGCAGAAGCCTGCTGCGCGGGCGGGCCCCCGCGCTCGTCCTGACGAGCCCCCGCAGGCGCGCCCGCACCACGGCCGAGCTCGTCGGGCTGCACCCGGACCGCGTGGACGACCGCCTCGTCGAGTGGGATTACGGCGAGTTCGAGGGCCGGACCACGACCGAGATCCGCATCGAGCGGCCCGGGTGGTCGATCTGGGATCACGGCGCACCCGGCGGCGAGACGCCCGAGCAGGTGAGCAGGCGCGCGGACGACCTGATCGCCGACATCGCACCGACCCTGGCCGACGGCGACGTGGTGTTCGTCGGGCACGGGCACTTCAGCCGGGCGCTGATGGCCCGCTGGATCGGTCTGCCCGTGTGCGAGGGCTCCCGCCTGATGATGGACGCGCCGGCCTGGTCGGTGCTCGGGCACTACCACACCGAGCTCCGCTGCCTCGACTACGTCAACCTGCGCGCGCTGGGGTGACGGCCGGCATCCGGGCGGTCGAGGAACGCGACGTCGACGCCGTCGTCGGGCTCGTGCACGAGCTGGCCGAGTACGAACGCGCGGCCGAGCACTGCCTGCTCCGGGCAGAGCAGCTCCGCTCGGCGCTGTTCGGGCCGGTGCCCGCGCTGTTCGGGCACATCGCGGAGCTCGACGGCCGGGTCGTCGGCTGCGCGCTCTGGTTCCTGAACTTCTCGACCTGGCGCGGGGTGCACGGGCTCTATGTAAACTAGCAGACGTGCTCGCTGCCATCTACCAAGTGACCGTGCCCGTCTCCGCCGAGTACGTGCTCGCCTCCGCGGTCGACGTCGTTCCGCTCGCCGAAGACGAGGCCCGACGTCGGATCGCGGACGCCGCCGGCGAGCGGAACGCGGGCGCGGCCACGATGGCATGGGAGGTCGAAGTCTGGACCGGCGAGCCCGGCGAGCGGAAGCGCATCCCCTGGCAGACGTGGCAGCGCGGGGGGCTTGCACCGCCGGGCGCATGGATGTTCATCCTCACTGCCCGGACGTCGATCGTGACGAGCGCGGAGCCGGCGTGAACGCGGCTATCTACCTGCGGATCAGTCAGGACCGCAGCGGCGAGGAGCTTGGCGTCACCCGGCAACGGGCGGACTGCGAGGCGCTCGTCGCCCGCCGCGGCTGGACGGTCCACGACGTCTACATCGACAACGACGTCAGCGCGACGAAGGCCAAGCGGCGGCCCGAGTGGGAACGCATGATGGCCGACATCGAGGCCGGCCGCGCGCAGGTCGTCGTCGGCTGGACGATCGACCGCACACTCCGGTCGGGTCGCGACCGGCTGCGGATGCTCGAGGTTGGTAAGGAGCACGGCATCACGATCTCGCTCGTCCGCGGCAGCGACATGGACCTGAGCACGCCGGCCGGCCGGCTCGCCGCGGACATCCTCGGCGCCGTCGCGCTCAATGAGGTGGAGACCAAGGCCGACCGACAGAGGGCGATGCACGCTCAGGCCGCCCGGATGGGCAAGCGCGTGGGCGGCCGCCGGCCGTTCGGGTTCGAGCAGGACGGCGTGACGGTGCGCGCGCCCGAGGCGGCCGCGCTCACCGCGGCCTACCACGACTACCTCGCCGGAACCCCGCTGCTCGCAATCGCCCGACGCTGGAATGAGGCGGGCCTGCTGTCCGGCGTACCCCGCGCGGACGGCGAGGGCATGGCCGAGTGGAACCACTCGGGCGTGCGGTCCGTGTTGCAGAACCCGCGATACATGGGGATGCGGCGTCACCGACCCGAGGGCGGGGAGGCCACGCTGCACCCGGCGGGCTGGCCCGCGCTCGTACCGGAGCACACCTGGCGCGCCGCGAACGCCCTGCTGGACTCGGCGGCGTCGGAGTTCAAGCCGCGCGGCGGCCGGCGCCTGCTGACCGGGGTGGCCCGGTGCGGCGTGTGCGGCACCCCGCTGAACGCCGCGAGGAACAAGGCCGGGCCGGGCGCCGTGGCGGCGTACCGCTGCCCCAACGGCGCGCACGTCGTCCGCCGCGCCGAGCTGCTGGACGAACAGATCACGCGGCTGGTCCTCGCGCGGCTGGCGCAGCCGGACGTGGTCGCGTTTCTCGCGGCCGCCGAGGACGACGGCGAACACGCGCGGCTGGCCGCCGAGGCCGCATCGCTGCGAGAACAGATGGACGAGATCGCCCACGCCGTCGCCAGCGGCGGGCTCACCGTCCGCCAGGCGCAGATTGCGAACGCCGGCCTGGCGAGTCGACTCACTGCCGCGGAGTCGGCAATGGCCCGGGCCGGCCGCGGGTCGGTGCTGTACGACCTGACGTCCAGTCAGATGACCCGGGAGCGATGGGACGCGCTCGGCGTGGATCAGCAGCGGGTCGTGATCGGCGCCCTGCTGACTGTCCGGGTGCATCCCGCCGGGCGCGGTGTGCGGCGGCCCGCACCGGAGACGGTTGAGGTGGCGTGGAGGGCGGCCTAACCGGAGCCCGGATTCTGGCCCACGATAAGGTCCATTAGCGAAACCCAGGATGGCCCTCGACCAGGGGAGGCAGGCCGTGCAGATCGGCGCCGAACTGACCACCATCGAGTCCGGCGAGCTGGTGCCCGCCGGCCCGCTGCGGCCCTCGGCGGACCTCACGCTGTCCCCGGCGGCCGCGCAGCGCATCCGCGACTCGGTGGCGGTGAACACCGGCCGGGCCTACGCGCGCGTGTGGGATGGCCGCCCGCGGCCGGACGCCGAGCCGCCGAGCCCGCCCGGTGGGTTCCTCGGCTGGTGCCTCACCCACAGCCGCACCCCGATGCCGGCCACGCCCGAGACGCTGGCCGAGTACGTGAGCCACCTCTGCGATGAGGGCAAGAGCCCGGCGACCATCGAGCAGGCCCTGGCCGCCATCCGCACCGTGCACCACGCCGCCGGGTGCGAGCGGCCCGAGGCCGATCAGGCGCTGCGCGTCCTGCGCACCCACCGGCGCGAGCGCGCAGACGCCGGACTGTCGGCCCAGCGGCAGGCCGTCCCGGTCGTGGTGGAGAACCTGCGCAAGATGGTGGACACGCTGGACCGCAGCAAGCCCATCGGCCTGCGGGACCACGCGCTACTCCTGCTCGGCATCGTGTCGTTCGGCCGCCGGTCCGAGGTGGTGAGCTACACCTGGGAGGACGTCAGCAAGGTGCCCGAGGGCCTGGTGCTGCGGCTGCGCAAGTCCAAGACCGACCAGGACGCCCGCGGCGCCACCATCCCGGTGCTGTATGGCGCCTTCCCTGGCACGGACCCGGTGCGCGTGCTCGCCCGGTGGCGCGAGCTGTGCGAGCGGCGCGGCATCACCTCGGGGCCCATCCTGCGCTCGGTGGACCGCCACGGGCGCATCGGCGGCAGCCTGTCTCCGCAGGCCGTCAACGTCGCCGTGCAGCGCATCGCCGAGCGCGCCGGGTTGGGCTCGGGCTACACCGCCCACAGCCTGCGCGCCGGCGCGGCCACCATCGCCTACAAGAACGGCGCGCCGATCTCGAAGATATGCGAGCTGGGCCGGTGGAAGCAGGGCAGCCCGGTGGTGCTGCGGTACATCCGCGCCGTGGATCAGTGGACCGATCACCCGTTCCAGGGCGTGCTCTAGATCACTACAGTTAGGGGTATAGCCATCGGTAGCTAGAGGCTACTATTGGCTACATGAACGACACCACCAAGCGCGACGGGCGGGTGATCCACCCGCGCCTCCCCGATGAGCTGCACGCGCGGCTGGCCGCCTTCGCCTCGCGCACCCACCGCAGCCTGAACGGCGCCACCGTCGCCCTGCTGGAGCGCGCCCTGACCAGCGCCGAGCAGCCCGGCCGCCCGGGCGAGCCTGACCTGCACCTCCGCTGAAGGGACCACCCGCCATGACGTTCATCAACCGAGTCCGCGCCCTGCTCCGCGACGACGCCGAGCTGCGCCAGCTCCGCGGCGACCTCGCCGAGATCGGCGCCCGGCTGGCCCGGCTGGAGGCCGACGCCGAGCGCGCGGCCCTGCTGCGTGAGGCCACCGAGCGCGCCGGGCTCACCGAGGACCAGCGCCGGTCCGCGGTCCGCGACGCCGAGCAGGTGGCCGAGGCCGAGCGGGCCGCACTCCTCCGCGGCGAGGACATCGGCCACCCCTGACCCGCACTCCTCCGCGCGGGGCTGCACCACCAGCCCCGCGCGGGGCCCGACCCGACACCAACCCCACTAGGAGGGGCCCGTCATGCACCGCGCACCATCCACCCTGACCCGGCTGCGCAGCCGAGCAGCCGACGTCATCGGGACCGAGGGATTCCTGGCCGTCGCGCTCTGCGGCGTCATCCTCGCCATCGGCGCCGCCTCGGTCCACGCCTGGGGCCTGCTGTGAGCGCCGGCCGCCACCGGCCCCGCCGAGGGCGCCCGGTCCTGCGGGACCTGCTCCTGGGCCTGGTCGTCGTCGTAGTCGCGGCCGCCGTGGCCGCCGTGGTCCTCGGCCTGCTGTTCCCCTCCCGCCCGCTCGCCACCATCGGCTCACTCCAGCCGGTGGTCATCACCGAAAGGTCCGCCCGATGACCGAGCCCGTCCCCACTGAACTGGCCGCCGAGGTCGATGAGGCCCTGGCCGGCGTCGTCACGCCGTCCGAGGACGACTACGCCACCGCGGCGTTCCTGCTGGCCGCGCTCGCCGAGGGCCAGGGCGAGTGCGCCGAGCAGGCCACGGGGCGGCACCCGACGCCGGCGGGGCTGGCGCTCGCCGTGGCGCTCGTCGCGGCCGTCGAGCTGCGAGCCGCGGGAGTGACGCTGTGAAGTAGCGCGGCCCCACCGACCGGAAACCCGCCACCCGATCATCGGGTGGCGGGTTTCTGTTGCTACCGGGCCGGTTCGGGGGGTGCCGGTCTATCCACCACCGGCGATGAGGCCGGCAGCGGCGATCCTGGGCCGCTCTGAGCTGGCCGCTGCCGCCCCTGCACCGGGCGGGCGGGTATCGGGCGGGCGTTCCGCACCGCGGCCGGTGGCCGGCGCACGGTCTCCACGATCTCGGCGGCCACCACCGTGTAGGCGCGGCCCTCGGTGGTGGCGAGGCCGGCCAGCAGGGCGTCCACTGCCTCATCGGCGTCCAGGCCCTCCACCTCCAGCCGCACCGAGCCGGTGAGCGTGGTCCGCCCATCGAGCCACGTCAGCCGGACCTCGGCCGCTGCGCTCATGAGTGAATCCAGGCGATGTGGAGCCGGGTCTGCCCGTTGCTGCCCTCGATGTTGATAGAGCCGCCGGTGGACTGCCAGAGGTTGCAGGTGAGCACCGCGCCCGCGCTGAAGTGCCGCACCAGCGCCACGTTGAGCTGGGCAAAGCCGTTGCCGGTGTAGCTGTTGGCCGCCACCTCACCCACCGCGTCGTTGATGGAGCCGTGGCGCTCCCCGTTCGCCGAGCTGGTGCGCAGCGACAGCGTGACCGACCACAGCCCTGAGCGGTTCAGGGTGAACTTGTGCCCGGCGCCGTCGGCGGCCCGGGTGACCAGCGGCGTGGAGGTGGACTCGTTGCCGAACGCCACCCGCGTGCCGCTGGCGTTGGCCGCGGACTGCGTGCCGGACTGGTTGTACTCGCCGTGAGTGCTGACCGCGCCGGTGGGCGCCAGGTAGCGCCACGCCGAGCCCGAGTAGATGGCCGTCATGCCAGTGTCGGACTCCACGATCAGCAGGCCCTCATGCGGGCCGGCCGGCCGGGTGGTCGATGTGCACGGCACCGGGCCGAGCTGCGACGCCCGCAGCTTCTGACCTGCGGTGTATCCCACGGTCTCCTCCTCAGAGTCCGAGCATGGCGGGACGCCACACCTTGACGGCGGCGCCTGCGGCGAACGCCCGCGGCAGGGCGGCGCAGGTGAACGTCTGCGGCGAGCTGGCCCCGCTGACCGCGGACACCTCCACCGGCACGCCGCCCAGCTCGATGGTCAGCGGCATGTCCGCGGCGGCGGTCGTCCACAGCGGGCCGCTCGGGGTCGCCACCGACAGCGACGTGGCGCCAGCCGAGACGCCGCTGGCCAGCTCGGCCCCATCGGTGTCCAGGATGATGGGGAACTCGCCGGCCACCTGCGGATCGGCGTCGTCGGCCTCCAGCTTGCCCACGGCCCACCGCTCGAACGGGCTGGCGTTGACCGTGAGCAGCCAGCGGTGCGAGTCCAACTGCATGGTGTAGCCCTCGACAGCCAACCGGATGTCCGCCGCCGGCACATCCGAGCGGATGGCGTGCAGCCCCGTGATGTCCACCCGGTGGGTGGGCCGCAGAGCCAGCACGTCCGCGGCCCGGTCGGCCACCTTGGCCACGTCCACGGTGAGCTGCGGATAGCGGTACCCGGCCACCGTGCCCTGCGCGACGGCCCACGCGGCGAAGTGGGGCAGCACCTCGTCCAGGTGGGCGTTGTAGGTCCCGGTGTCGTCGTACCGGCCGATGGCCTCGGTGCCCATCGGCCCGTCGGTGTCGGTGTGCGTCCAGCCGCCGCCGCCCGAGCGGGACGCGGTGAACTCATTGCAGGTGGCCTGGTCGTCGTCGACCGGGGCGAACGGCGGCGCCAGCTCGGCGGCGTCCACGGTGAGCCGTGCTGGGCGGGACTCCCGGAACCGCTTGGTCAGGTAGGTCAGGCCCGGACCGTGCCCGTCGTAGAGCAGGCCGTGGTCCAGCGTCTCAACCTCACGCAGCAGGGCGACCAGGTTGGCCCGGGGCTGCGGCCCCATCCGGTCGGTCCAGGCCACCAGGGTGCCGTCACCGAACATGGCCAGCGGGATGGCGTTCTCCTCGCACAGCCGCCACAGCCGGCCCTCGCCCTCGGCGGCGTCCCAATCGCCCCGGAACGCCATCAGCTCGTCCTCGTTGGACCAGATGGATACCGCGGCGTTGTAGAGCGCCACGTGGCCCATCACCACGTCCTCGTTGCCGCCGTCGGTGTTGAGCTGCACCCGGGTGACCTTGCCGAAGGTGTAGCCGGCCACGGTGCTGGCGTAGAACTCGCTGATGCCGTCGCGGTCGTCGCCGAGGAAGTCCACGCGCCAGTCGATGTCGCTGCCGTCCTGGCTGAGCTGGAGCCCGAGCTGGCCGCGGCGGCCGTCCACCTCATAGTTGATCGTCTGGTCCACGATCATGGAGCCGCGGGACCACCCGCGGATGTTGAGGTCACCGCCGGTCTTGTAGCGGACCTCCCACAGCTCGCTGCGCCCGGTGGTGGCCAGGCCCATGAGCACGGTCTCATTCGTCGCGCCGCCGTCGGGGAACTCCACCAGGGCCCGCACCTGTACGGCGCCGGTGTCGGTGTAGTCGCCCACGTGGCCGTACAGCTCGGCGCCGGCCAGCTTCAGCAGCGGGTCCGAGCATAGGAACGCATCGGACGCGCCCAGCTCGGGCGGCACCACGGCCGCGCCGGCGTTCCCGCCCGGGTGCTCGGCGCTGTAGAACGTCATCGGGTAGGGCCCGATCTCGGCGGCGATGTTCTGCGCGTTCGGGCCGTCCTCGCACGGCCAGTAGGCCACCACGTTGGTCGACGTGCCGATGGACCGGCGCATCGGCGACATCACCGGGGCGTCGCCCTGGGCCAGCCGGCGCAGCACGCCCGACGCGGACAGGGTCACCGTGGCGTCCACGGCGTCGGTGGACCAGCCGGGCGACCATCCGTCGGCGTTGCCCTGGAACAGGGTCTGGAAGCCGTCGCCGTCGCCGAGGTCCACCGAGGCCCGCACCGGCGTGCCGCGGCGGACGTGCGGCCAGTTGCTCGACATCCCGCCGAGCGAGTAGGCGCCGGTGGTGTTGTCCAGGGTCAGCGCGCAGCTCGCGGGCTGGCTGGTGGACGCCTCGTCGCCCTTGCCGATGCGGATGGTGATGCCGCCGGCCACCCGCACGTCGGTGGTGATGTCCGACCAGGCCCAGCCCGAGCCGCTGGCGTCGGTGAGGTCCGCGGCCCACGCCACCTCCACGGCCAGCCGGGCGTCCGCGCCCAGCGCCTCGGTCAGCCACGGCACCCCGTCCGGCGCGTACGCCTCGATGACCTCCACGGCCACGTCGTCCGTGCCGGTGCCGATGCTGTTGGTGGCCGAGTAGCGCAGCACGTAGCTGCCCGGGGTGGCCGGCGTCCAGCTCAGCGCGGCGGCGGTGCCGATCGTGGTGCCCACGCCGGCCGGGCCGCTGACGATCGTCCAGGACCGGGAGGTGATGGCCTGACCGCCGTCGCTGGGCTCGGTGGCCGTGCGGGTCAGCGCGGTGTCCTCGGTGTGCGCGGGGACGTCGGCGCCGGCGGACACGGTGGGCGCCACGGCCGGGCGCAGCTCGATGCGCGAGATGTTCCAGGCCGCCGAGCTGGTCCCGAACGCATCCAGCGCGTACGACTGCGAGCCGACCGCGCCCCACAGCTTGTAGCCGACCGAGCCCGAGATGCCGCCGCCCGACGGCTGGTCGAAGTTGCGGACCACATCGAAACCGGTGGCCGTGACCGGCACGCCGCGCTTCTGCCACTCGCTGGCCGCCACGATGGACAGCGAGTTTGCGACCGTGCTGGTGGGGCTGAAGCTCGGCGCGTTGGTCGCTGAGCCTGAGGCGCCGCTGGAGGCAACGGGGTTGCCCAGGTCGGCGCCGGTCACCACGAACACATCCACCGAGGGCTCGCGGTTCAGCGAGTCCGAGCCGGCCGTGGTGACCGTGACCGTGACGCCCGTGGCCGCGCTCGGGTAGGCCGCGGTGTAGATCGTCGAGAGGCCGTTGAACGTGGTGGCCACTCGGTCGGCGAGGACCCGCTGCGTGAGGGTCTTGCCGTCCGAGGTGGACACGGTCAGCGTGGTGGTGCCGCCGGTGGTGGTGTTCGCCGTGACGCACACGGCCAGCAGCGCGCCGGCCGGCACGTTGAACGACGCCGTGGTGACGGTGCTGGCGTTGGCCGCGCTGTCCGCGTGCGCCGGGCTGGTCGTTACCGCGAGTGCCACCAGATCACGCCCTCATCAGTTGCAGCTCGCCACGTCGGACCATGCCGTGGAGCAGTGCGGCCAGCGCGCTGTCCGCGCCAGGAGCCACGCGCAGCTCCAGGGCGCCCGAACCCCCGGCCGCCCCGCCCGTCACCGACCCGCTGATGCCCGCAGCGCCGGCCATGGCAGCGCCGGCCATGTCCCCGGCCGAGGTGACCACCTTCGGGCTGATGCCCTCCATGCCGACGATGAGGCCCTGCCCGAGGTACTCGCCGAACTGGGCGAACACTCGCGACGGGGAGCGGATGCCCACCGCGGCCTTGAATCCGTCGGCGATACGGCGGCCCAGCCCGGCGATCCAGTCGAGCACCGCCTGGGCCATGCCCTTCAAGCCGTTCCACAGGCCGGTGACGATCGACCGACCGGCGTTGACCAGCCACGACCCGGCGCCGCGGAAGAATCCCATGATCCGGCCCGGCAGCGTGCCGATCCATGACGCGGTCGCGTTCGCCATCGAGACCGTGGTGTTGCGGAACCCGGTCCACGCGGCCACGGCGGCCGACAGGAGAATCCCCGGCAGGCGCGCCATGAACGCACCGATGCGGCCCGGCAGCGCGCTGACCCACGTGATGGCTGCGGTGATGCCGCTGGACGTGCTGCTGGTGAAGCCAGCCCAGGCGCGGGTCGCGATGCCCATCACCGTGGACGCCAGCGAGGACAGCGCGCCCAGGACGCGGCCCGGCAGGCCCATCAGCCAGGTGATGGCCTGGCCGATGACCCCGGGCAGGGTGTCGGTAAGGAAGCTCCATGCCTTCAGCGCGCCGACGTACACCAGCCCGGCCAGGTAGCCGAGGGCGAACGCGACCTGACCAGGCAGCGCCAGGAAGAACTCCAGGATGCGGCCGGGCAGCTCGGACAGCCACGTGGTGAGCGCGGTGAACGCCGCCACGGCGGTGTCCTTCATGCCGCCGAACCACGTGGCGGCCCGGCCGGGCAGCTCGGCGAACCAATTCAGCAGGCCCTTGACCCACTCGACGCCGGTCGTGAATGCGCTCTTGATGCCCTCCCACACGGCGGTCACGACGTTGCGGAAGGTCTCGCAATTCTTCCAGGCGTAGACGATCCCGGCGACCAGGGCGACGACCGCGATGCCGATCAGGACCAGCGGGTTCATGGCCACGACCGTGTTGAGCAGCCCCTGAGCGATGGCCCACCCCTTGGTGGCGGCGCTGATCGCGTACACCGCGGCGACGACCGGGCCCCACACGGGCAGGGTGTCCACCAGGAAGTCGGCGACGAACCGGAGCGCCGGGGCGGCGGCCTGGAGCGCCGGCACCAGGATGCTCTCCAGTGCGCGGGCGAAATCGGTCACCACCGGGGCGACGATCGCCAGCACTGGGGCGACCGCCTTCAGCGCCTCGATGAACACGGACCGGACCAGGCTGCCGGCCGCCGCCAGTGCCTCACCGATGGCCGCGAACGCAGTCTGCGCGTCCGAGCTGGCGGCGAACTCGGCCAGGGCCCCGGTGACGTCTCGCAGCGCCTCCAGCGGGGACGCGGTGTTGACGCCCAGCCCGCTGAACACCGAGCCGATGGTGGACCCGACGTTGACGATGATGCCACCGAGGGCACGGAACCCGGCCAGGGCATCGTCGATGATGTCGGTGATCCAGCCGGACTCCACGCCCTGGTCGACCCACGCCTTGAACTTGGCCGCCACCGAGTCGATGCCTGCGCCGAGGCCGGGCAGGTAGGTGGCGCCGACCGCGCCGAGCCCGAGGAACCCGGACGCCACGTTCCCCAGGCTGTCGGTCATCCGGGCGAGCATCAGGTGGGTGGCCCGGAACACCTCGTTGACGTCGTTCACGGCGGACGGCTTGATCAGCGCCTGCACGGCCGAGCGGCCCATGGCGTTCATGGCCATGGCCACGTTGCCCATCTGCATACGCAGGGCGGGCAGGTAGGTGGCGCCCAGCTTGCGGACGTCGTCGCCGAACCCGCGGAAGAAGTCTTGCTGCACGCCGTTCTGCACCGCCGACCAGGCGGGAGCCAGCGAGTGGATGGCCTTGGCGGTGTCCCGGGCAGCCGGCTGGAGATCGTTCAGGGCGTCGGTGTCACCGGCGACGGCATCCGCGAACCCGGCGGTAGCGGCCTTGAAGGTGGCCACCGCGGCGCCACCGGCGAGCATGGCGCCCGGCAGCAGCAGCGCCGCCCCGGACAGCTGTGCCAGCGCGCCAGCGGCACCGGCGACGACCTGGAGACTGCTGGCGGCGGTGCCCAGGCCGGCCATGCCCTTGCTGGCGACCGACAGGCTGCGCCCGAGCCGTGACGTCTGGCCCTGGACGCTCTTTAGGGTCCGCTGGAGCTTGGTGGCGTCCCCGGCAAAGGTGAGGACGACCTTGTTCTTGCCGGCCATCGGTCAGCGCCTCCACCAGCGGCGATGGTCGGTCCGGTCTTCGAGCACCCGCAGGCGCTGGGAGTGCTCGATGTCGCGGACCTCGGCGGCCTTCTGGCGCTCGGCCAGGTCGGCCACCGTGGTCTCAATCCGGTTCACCGCGTCGCGCATTGAGGCGCCACTGTTGGGCTTCACCTCATGCTCGATGGCCTCGATCTGCGCGCCCCTGGCCTTCTGTGTGACCCGCAGTCGCCACGTGCTGGCCAGCGTGCCGAGCACGCCGAGCAGGGTGGCCAGGTCGGCCAGGTTGAGCTCAAAACCGCCGACGTTCACGACACGCCCAATCCGGCCGACTCGGCCGCTGCCACCAGCTCCTCGCGGAGCGTCTCCTGCACGTCCTCGCGCCGGTCACCGAACGCCGCCCAGATGTAGCGGCCACGCTTGCGGAACGGCCGCACCGGCAGCCGCGGGTACTTTTTCTTGCTCCCGAAGTCGAGCCAGCCGTAATACGGGAACTTGTTTCCACCGGCGGAGACGCGCGCCGCGGTCCGGGTGCTGGCCGCCTTCAGCGACGACCGGGCGTGGCCGCCCTTCCCGGGGCCGAGCGGCACGCGCGGCTTGGCTTCCTTGACGACGATGCCGGCGGCGACGTTGCCGGCCAGGCGCAGCGCCTTGGGCGCGTTCCGGTCGAGTCGCCGCAGGCTGCGATTGAACTCGGCCAGGCCCTCAACCTTGATTACGCCCGTCGCCACCGTGTTACCTCTTTCGGTTCGCCAGCTCGCGCTTCTGCGCAAGCCGGCCGTGGTACGTCGCCCAGCGCCGGAACTCGCCCTGCGGCATCTCCTGCCGCAGTCGGGTCACGGTCATGTGCAGCTCACCGGCCAGGAAGAACTCGAACTCCAGCGTTGGGTCATTCTCGAAAGTCGGCGTACGCCTGCTTGCCGGCGTTCTGGTCCATGCCCGAGATCCGGGTGATTGCCTCGACCACCGCCTGGATCTGCCCGGCCGGCGACACCTCCTGCCACTTGGCCACCTGCGCCTCGGTCAGCTTCGGCTCGACCAGCGCCGCGGCCACCAGGCGCTGCTCCATCACGTCGGCGGCGTCGCTGGCCTCAACCTTCAGCGCCTCCGCCCGGGACAGCGGCCGGACCTTGACCAGGCCGCCGCCCGGAAGCGGGACATCCTCGACGCCGAACGCCTGGCCCAGCAGGTCATCGACGGTGCTCACGGTGCTCATGACAGGTGCTCCCCTTGTTCGTTGCGGGTGGTTGGGTCAGGCGCCCTGCGACGTCGTGGCGACGTCGTCAGAGAGCTGAAGATCGGCCGTCCAAGAGACCATGTCGTCGACCGGGGCCGATTCCTTGTAGCCGGTCACCAGGACGTCCACGGTGTGCGTGGGCTTGCCCGAGCCGATGCCCTCGGGCTGGTAGATCAGCTCCACGACGGTGCCCAGCAGCGGGCGGATCGCGGCGGCCGGGCCGGTGCTCGCGGTGTTGTCGTAGACGCCCTCGATGGTCGCCGTGCCGTCCTTCAGACCGCCGGCGTAAACCTTGCTGTTCTTGCCGAAGGTCGTCACGTCGTGCGAGTCGGCCTCCTGCTCGAAATCGACCTTCTTGGCGTAGATGCTCAGGTCGTCGCCGTCGAGCGACACCTTCACGTTCTTGCCGTGCACGTTCGCCACGTCAGGCTCCTGTCCCTGTGATTGCCACTGCGAACTCCGCGCCGAGGTATTCAGTCCCGGCCACGGTCACCACCGAGAACTCGACCGACTGCACGACCGCTTCGTCGTAGACGCCGGCCGGGTCGTGGGCCTCGATGACTGCCTTTACCGAGCGGTCGCCGCTGCCGTTGCAGTAGGCGCCCAGCTCAGCCGCCGCCGACTCGGCGTCGTTCTTGCTCACCAGGACCAGGACGGGGAACGTCGCGGAGTCGGAACCGCGGCCCATCGTCAAGTCGTAGTCGTGGGGGTCCGGCCAGCCGACGACCACGGCCGGCGCGGTGACCCGGTCGGCGTAGAACGAATGGACGTTGACGCCCTCGATTGCGCCCACGGCCTCGGCCAGCTCCAGCCGGACATCGTTGAGGTTCACGCGAACACCACCTTGCGCCGGCGCCGATACGGGGCCAGGACCACCGCCACGTCCGGGTCCAGCCGTTCCAGCAGGCGGATCTCGGTGCCCGCCTCGGGGCTGCCGGCCACCCCGTACGGGGAGTCCCGGCGGACCAGCAGCCGGGACGCCTGGAGCAACGTGGCCTGCTTGACCGCGTCCGGCACCGCCGACCAACCCCACACCGCCGTGACTCGCACGGCATCGGGGGCGTCGGTCGGCTGGACGTCCGAGGTGGACAGGATCGCCAGCTCAGTCCACGGGCGGCCCTCGGCGGCGGCGTTGCGGTTGCGCAGGGTGTGCGCCGTGATGGTGTCGGCGTACGTCTCGTCCCCGTCGCTGTCGAACGCCACCGCGAGGTCCGTGGTGGTCATGAGGTCGTCGATCGCGACCGTCCAGCGGGACGTCAGGGCGTCCCACCGGGCGGTGTAGTAGCGGGCCTCGGCGGCTGCCACGGCGCCGAACTGGCGCCGGGCGGCCTTGTCGACCGCGCGGGAGGCCGCAGCGATGGCCAGGGCCAGCCGCGCATCGGTCGCGTCGCCGTGCCGCACGAATGCGGCCAGCTCCTCGGCCGTGCAGTAGTCAGGTGCCCATGCCATCGCTGCGGCCGCCGATCAGGCCGCGGCCGTGATGGCGATGCGCTTCACGCTCTTGCCGCTGTGCTTGACGTAGCACGCGGTGTAGGCCCACACGCCCAGGCGGATGACCTCGGGGCCGTCCGGCTCGTCGTAGCGGAACCGCAACACCGGCGACTCGAACAGGATGGTGTCCGCGGCGCGGGCCACCAGGATGCTCTCGGGGTACTGCGTGACCCCGTCGCTGGCGAGGATGCCGAGGCCGTTCACGCGGCCGTCCACGGCCACGGTGCCGGTGCCGATGACGTTCATCGGGCCGCCCGAGTCCGGCGGGACGATCGGCCGGCCGGTGCTGTCCTTGATCTTCAGCAGCTGGCCGTAGCGGCTGACCGACGCCACCAGGACGTCCGCCGGCAGCTTGCGCGCGTTGCGCACGGCCACCGCGGTGTCCAGGATCGCGTCACCGATGTAGGTGGCCTCGGCGGGGTCCAGCGCCGTGGTGACGGCGGCCTCGGTGGCGTAGGTGACGACGGCCGAGCCGGCCGCCGTGACCATGGCGGCGACCACCTTGGCCTCCACCGCCTCGTTGTACTCACCGATCAGGTCCGACCAGATGAGCGCGTCCACGGCGGGGTTGCTGGAGTCCAGCATCTGCCGCGAGACCTTCTGGCCGCCGCTGGTCGCCTTGGGGCTGACCGTGTCCACGGCCGAGTCCCATGCGTCGGTGAACGACGTGGCGTCGTTCTCGTTGGTCTGCTCGGCCACCGCGGCGCTCGCGGACTGGCGCGGCATCGAGATCGGCGCAGCCGAGGACAGCGGGATGTTGCGGACGGCCGCGGCCACCCGGCGCTGCTGGCGGGCCAGCTCGGCGAACTCGCCGGCCATCCAGACCGGCGGGATGACACCCGGGCCCTCGGTCGCCATGTCCAGCGCCCGGTTGTGCTCCACAAGCCGGCGCTGAGCGTCGGCGTCCTGGAGGCTGCGGGCGGCGAACAGGTCACCGAAGAACGACCGGCCACCCTCGCGCCGGTAGTGGCCCGGGTCGCGGTCGCGGGTCGCGGCGTTGCCGGTCAGGCGCTCGCCGCTGCGGTTCTGCTCGGCCGGCGCGTTGGCGGGCCGGGTGTCGGCCTCCACCTGCGCGCCGAGCGAGGCGACCGCCGCGTGGCGGGTCTCGATCTCGGTCAGCGAGGTGATCTGGTCGGCCAGCGCGCGGGCCTGCTCGCCCTGCGCGGTGACGCTGGCCAGCTCATCGGCCGACAGGTCACGATTCTCGGTCGCGGCGCGGGTCTGAAGACCCTCGATGCCGCTGCGGAGACCCTCGTACTGCTCACGCAGCCGGGTCAGGTACGGGTTCGGCACGGGTGACTCCCGGTGTCGGACGGACTGGTGGGTCCGCGTCCGAGCGGCCGGGGTGCCGTGGGCCGGAAAGTCCCGGGGTGCCGACGTCAGCGAGAGGTCGGGGTGCCGGGGCCGGCGCCGGGGTGTCGGCGTCGAGCGGTGTTGCTGGTGACGATCTTACCTGGTGGGATCAGCGTCCCACCAGGTGGGATCAATCAGGCTGCCGCGGGGAGGATCGGCAGGCCGGCCAGGATCTGCGCGGCCTGCGCCGCCCGGGACGCCGCGCCGCACGTGCACGCCGCGGCCACCGCCTCGGGGTCGCCGAACATCTGGCGGACCGCCGACACAGTGGCGCCGCGGCCGTAGGCGCCCTGGAGCACCACGGACACCTCCACCAGGTCGGCCTTGGTGCGCTCGATCGTCCCGTCAGGAAGCCGGCGCTGCTGGCGCTCGCGGAAGCCCACGCTCAGCTCGTCCAGGACGCCGTCCCGCAGCAGCTCCAGGGTCTCGTCCCCCACCGCCGTGGCCGAGACGCGCCAGGCGCCCCACAGCCCCGCGGCGTCGTCGCGCAGCTCGATGGCCTTGCCGATGACCGCGCCGCCGTACGCCATGTGCTCGCGGGTGAAGCGGACCCGGTTGGGCGCGCCGAGCTGGTGGCTGAACGCGCCCCGGGCGAACTGCTCGGTGAGGTCCGCCGTGATGCGCTGCCGGCGGCCGTAGGGCACCGCGATGCCTTCCACCGTGCGCCCGTCGCCACCCTTGGCGGCGCTGCGAATCTCCAGCTCGGGCGTGAACGCGCGGATGATCTCGGTCATCGGCTCACCTTGGGGTCGGCGGCATCGGCGAGGCCGCGGTGGGTCTGGCGGTGGGCGGGGCACAGCCCGCGCCACTCGGGCTGGTGGCGGCACCGCGGCACGTTGCACAGCACCGGGCGGACCTCCACGTCCACCACGGGCTCGGGCAGGGCCGGCGCGTCCTCGGCGGCCACGGGGGCCGGCACGCCCTCGACGTCGTCGGCGGCCGCGTGGCGGGGGCTGGGGCTGGGCTTGCTCATGCGGCGTCGTCCTCCGTGTCGGTGCCGTCGTGGGTGCCAGCGGCGGCAGGGGGAGCGAGCTGCCGCCGCTGGCGGTCGGTGAGTGGCGGCCGGTTCTCCAGCTCGCGCACCTCGTCGGGGGTGAGGAACCCGGCGCGGATGCCCACCTCATGGGCCTGGTACCGGGTGAGCGTGTCGCCGCGCAGGATGGCGTCCAGCCGGGCCTCGGCCCACGTCCCGCGCGGCATGTGCAGGCTCAGGGTCTGCTCGAACCGGGCCAGGTGGCCGGCCAGGCTGAACTTCACCAGGTCGGTGGACTTCTGCTCGATGTTGGCGTACGTCATTGAGTCGCCCGAGACGCCCAGCCAGCTCGGGTCCAGCCCGAAGACCAGCGCCACCTCGTGCAGGCTGAACTTCCGCGACTCCAGTAGCTGCGCGTCCGTCGGATTCCACGCCAGCGCCTCGAACGACGTCCGGCCGTTGAGCACCGCGACCTTGCGGGTGGACTGCGCCCGCATCCACGTGGCCTGGATCTCGTCGGCCTCGCCCTGCTCCAGCGGGTCGTCCGGGGTGTCCTCCACCTTTAGGACGCCGGTCGGCACGCCGCTGCCGGTGGACGCCTTGGCCTGCCGGGACTGCTCGCTGGCCAGGCCCAGGGTGGTGTTCAGGTGGTTCTCCAGCACGCCCATGCCACGCAGCGCGCCGGGCTTGCACGGGCCCTTGACGTGCACCACGTCCTGCGCCGGGTACCAGCGGCTGCCCACGCCGTAGGCGATGGTGCCGACCGGCAGCGAGATGCCGTCCCACTCCTCCACGCGCTTCACGTGGACGTCCTCGGCGGACACCGGCAGGTAGCTGGTGGGCCACCCCTCGCGGTTGCGGGTGGCGATGAGGGTGATGGCGTTGCCGTGCCAGATGAGGTCCAGCGCCAGTGAGCTGATCGTGGTCACCCGGGCGTCCGGCGGCGCCGGCTGGTCCAGGAACGACGGGGTGGGCTCCAGCCGCTCAGCCGGTCGGCCAGCGCGCTGCCGGTAGGCGTGCCACGGCACCGAGCCCAGCAGGTCCGACAGCAGCAGCGCGCACCGCCAGGCACCGGGGACGGCCATGCCGCCCTGGTAGGCACCCGAGTCCCACGACGGGGTGAGTCCGTCAACGACGGTCCACGTCTGCGACTGGCCGGTCCCGGTGTCGGTCGCGGTGTACTGGACATCCCTGGTGAATAACTCAGCGAGTCCCACAGTGGTCTCCCTTGCGAAGCGGGGCATCGAGATGCCGGTGGCAGGAGGCGCACAGCGGGCGGTAACGGGTGATGTCGCGGCTGTAGGCGCAGCCGCTCCCGGGGTCCACCAGCTCGTCCGGGTCTGCGTTGTCGTAGGCCCACTCGCGGGCAGGGGCGCCGCACGCGCAGGTGTGCCCCGAGGCTGCCCCCCGAGCGCGCCGGATCGCGAGGTGAGTGGCCGCGTACCCGCCCGGGCGGTCGTGCCAGGGCTTCAGGACCACCTCGACATCGCCGTGGCTGCGGTGCCGCTTGTAGTGGGTGTTGCAGTAGCCGCCTGCAAGGTGGGGCTCTGCGCAGTCGGTGACCCCGCAGAGGGTCTGCCGGGGAACCGAAGGGCGCCGCTGCGGGCCGATCGCAGCCGGGCCCGGGTCGCCGGTGCGCATCCACCGCTTGTAGTGAGGCTTGCAGTAGCCCCGGATGATCGTCTGACTGGACGACGTGCAGGCGGGCACAGAGCAGCGGGTAGCCTTCATGGCTAGCCCCCTCTCGCTTGGATCGAGTAGGCGGGTCAGGCCCCGGATGAGCGTTGGCGCGCTCTCCGGGGTCGTCTCATTCTCGCACGGCGTGATCACGGCTAGGCCCATCGGGGCACCCATCACTCCACCCCCGCGGTGCCAACGCCGCTACGGCGATCTGAGGGCGCGCCAGGACGCTTCCTGACGATCGCCTCGGCGGCCGTGGCCGCCGTAAGGGCCAGTGCGCCATCGACGACCAGCGCGCCACCTGGCGGCAGCAGCAGTGCCACGCCGACCAGGACGGCGAGCACGCCGAGCGCCTGGAGCGCGGTCAGGACATGAGTCATCAGGGGGCCTCTCGGCAGAAGACGCGGGCGCGCTGGCGCTTGACGGGAGCGGGGAACGTGCGGGCGATGCGGACAGCGCCGGCCATCGCATAGGTGCCGTCGACATGGCCGGCGCCCTTGCGGCTGAACCGCCAGCCGTCGCCGGACTGGAGTCGCGCGGACGCCGCCACGTGGGCATTAAGTAGGGGGTCGTTCGGGTGCGCGATCCGGCGGGACTGGACCAGGTCGGCGAACTCCTGGCACAGCTCGATGACCTCGGACCCCTTCAGCTCGACGGCGTCCAGGCCGCGCAGGTCCGCACCGAGCGCAGCACCCGGGCCAGACGGGAACCACCCGAACGCCCGAGGGCGAACGCGGGCCACGATCCCCGGCAACGCCCGGCGGGCCTCATCGACCGTGCGCCAGTTCGCGAACGCCTCCACCCGCAGCTGGCCGTCATCGAGCACGCCGGCGCCGGCGAGGGTCACGTGGGCACCGTCCGGGGCGACGTCCAGGCACAGCGCGACGCGGTCACGCACCGCGGCCAGCGAGCCCGTGGGGTCTGCGCTGGCCTTCCACGCCTCCAGGTCCAGCGCCGCATCCAGCGCATCCACCCGCATGCACAGGTTCTCGGTGCGGAACACGGCCGGCGGGTCGGTGGACAGAAACGACCGGAGCGCATCGACCGTCAGCGTGTAGCCCAGCGCCGGGTTGGCCTGCGCCCAAGCGTCCAGGTCGTCCAGCTCGCAACCGTCCGGGGCGGACCACTCGAACAGGCCCACCGAGTCGTCAGTCTCGGCCAGCGCCACCGAGCGCAGGCTGTTGAGCACGACGGACTGATCATCCCCGGCGTTGGAGATACCGAAGGTCAGCGCGTTGGCCCGGGCCGTGGTGGTCTTGGTCAGGGCGCCGTACGCCAGCCAGTCCCGGTGCTCGCGCAGCTCATCGAGCAGGAGGGCGTCCACCGACAGGCCACGGCCGGCGCCCCGGGTGGCAGCGCTGACCTTGTACCGCGAGCCGTTGACCAGGCCCAGGCACTGCTCGCCGTTGACCCGGCGTACCACGTCGACCTCGGCCGCCAGGTCCGGGACGTCCTCGGCCAGCTCGACGGCGCCGGCCCACGACTCCATCGCAATCGCGAGCGACTGCGCGGCGCCCAGCACGGTGACCTTCTCGCGCTGGCCTCGGACGTACAGGAAGTACAACGCCACCAGGCGGCAAATCCAGCTCTTGCCGTTCTGCCGCGAGATCAGGATCAGCAGGGTGCGGAACCGGAACCGGCCCGGCGCGCGCAGCTCCAGGGCGTGAATCAGGAGCCACCGCTGGTAGGGCAGCAGCTTGACGCCCAGGATGTCCTCGGCGAACCGGACCGCGCGGAACCCCTCGGACGTCTCCGGTGTCAGCGCGCAGGAGCACCCGCACGGGCCGGGCTTCCCGGTGACCAGCGGCCGCGTGAACAGGCGCGGCGTCGTCGAGCCCCGCACCTCCACCGGGCGGTCCAGGACGGCCGTCACGGGTGGTCCAGCTCGACGCCGGGGTCATCGGTCAGCTTCACGCCCGTGGGTGGCGTGGTGGCCTGTCGGACCGCGGAACCTACGGGCTCGCCACCGAACTTGGGCACCGGGACCGCCGGCGGGAACAGCAGGAACGCCAGCCCGGCCGCCAGGAACGTCCCGAACGTCACCCACGCGACCAGCGCGGCGAACTCCCGGCCGCTCACGCGCCGGCCTCATCGCGGAGCAGGGCCAGCGCGGACTTTCCGCTAGCCGGGGGCGGCTTGCCGACTACCGCGCGAGCCTTGGGCGTGGCGCCCAGCGCATCGAGCGCGGCCTGGAGCTTGGGGCCGACGTCGACCGCGACCGTGTGCGCGTCCACCTTCAGCTTCAGCCGGGCCACCAGTGTCGCAGTGTCCGGGTCATAGGGCAGCGCGGCGGCCTCATCCGCCAGCTTGCGCGCATCGTCGATCGTCCGGCCGTACCGCAGCGCCAACGCCCGGATTCCGGCGTCTTCCGGCTGGAGCTGGAGCTTGCTCAGCGTGTCCGCCACGGCCTGCTCGATCTCGCCGGGCTTGTGCGCCGGAACGGCGGCAAGGGCGCGCTTCCTCGGTGGCAACCGACGACCCTCCCACTTGTCGAGACGTTTATCTCAGCATACGGGATGGATCATCGTCAGCCCAGGTCAGGGCATGCCGCCCGGATTCTCGTCAGAACGGGGGGAAAAAACCTTGACGGCAGCGGGTCAACCGGTGGCCCTCTGTCACCAAAAATCCCGCGGCCCGGTGCTGACCTGCGACGATGCACGCGGGGAGGAGACTCACCACCACGTGCCAGGCGTGCATGGTGGGTCGATGGGCCTGCGTGCCTGTGCCGCGCCGGCCTTGCGGTTGCAGCTCGCGTGCTCGGGCCCGCTGTACTCCCGCTTGCCCGAGCCGTCCACGTGCCCAAGGTCCCACGGCTGGCCGGGCTGGATCAGCTCCCCGCATGTGTCGCGGTGACAGCGCACCCCGCCCGTGGCCACCACTGGCGCCCACCGTGCACGCAACCGCTGGTGGTAGCTGCCATACCCGCGGCGGGTGGTAGCGCCAGCGCTGCGGCGGTGGTCACCCACGGCGGTCAGGCAGCCAGGCGTTGGGCCAGCAGGTCAGCCACCTTGGCGGCCAGGGCGTCCAGGTCCACCCCGCCTGCGCTCAGCCCGTCGATGCGCTGGGCCAGGTCACCCACGGACTCGGACACCAGCGCGAGCCCACGCTGGACGTCGGCCACCCGGTGCTCGGTGCCCACCAGGATCTGCGCGGCCTGCACGGTGTCGCCGAATGCGTTGCGGATCGGGGCAGTCCACACCTCGGCTGCGGTCACGTCGTCCTCCACGTTGCTCAGTGCCGCGCGGAACGCAGCAAGGTCCAGGTTGGGGTCGACCTTGCGGCCGGCCGGCGCGGCGACCTCCCGGTGGCCGAGCACGCGCGAGTAGGGCACGCCGTAGTAGTCGGCCAGGGCGCGGGCGCCGGCCACGTAACTGGCGTACTGCGCCGGCGGCCAGGCATCCACGCCGGTGGCCTCGGCCTCGATGCCGATGGCGTGCGCGTTGCCCTGCCACGGCTCGAACACCACGCCGGCGTGGTAGCTCAGGCCGGCGGCGACCACGTACCAGGTGCCCGAGCGCCCGAGCACCAGCTGCGCGAGCGGGCCGGCGAGTCCGGGCCGGCCGGTGGTGACGGTCGCCAGCGAGGGCGCCTCTCCGGTCGCAGGGCCGGCGGTGTGGTGCAGCACGACGCACGACACGGACGACATGGGCCCGTGGCCGCGGGTCTGCCAGCCGGCCACCTCCTGCGCCGGGAGGCCGGCGCGGCGCAGGACGTCGGCCAGCTCGGTGAGCATCATCGGTCGTCGCCCTCGCCGTCGAGCTGGTCCGCCAGCGCCTGCTCCAGTTCCTCGGCCCGGGTGGGGCGGCGGCCGTGCGGCCCGGCGGCGCTGCTGCGGCGGCGTTCCTGCACCGCGCGGGTCCGGCCGTCCATGGACCCATGATCTCAGATGGTGGGACGGCGCCACCCCCCAGCCACGGCGACGGGCGGCGGCGAGGTCCTGACCAGCTGTGTTACGGGTGTTACGGGGTCTCCAGTTCCTCTGGTGAACTATGCGCACGCGCAGGCATGTGGCCGAGCGCGCGTAGTAGCTACTTGCAACAGAGGTATACACACGGGGAACGGGGAACCCCGTAACACCCGTAACACAGCTGGTCAGGACGTCGAAGGGCCCCGCAGCCGAGGTTGGCTACGGGGCCCTCCAGAGCCGGTGCTGCGGTTAGAACGAGCTGGCGTCCCCGGCTACCACCCGCAGGTGCCGGTCCTCCTGCTCGCCGCCGTTCTGCTCGGCCTCGGACAGGAAGCGGATGCCGCGCCACACCCGCGCCGTCTTGCCGGGCATCACGTACGGGGTGGCCCGCTCATCCGCGTGCGGGTCGCGCTGCGCGTCGCCCCACTTGTTCGGCACTGGCGCGGGCGGCAGCTCGCGGCGGGACTCCACGTCGCCGGCCTTGCACCGGAACACCTTGGACTCGGACTCCACGCCGAACGCAGCTTTGAGCGACGCCGGAAACCGCTGGTTGATCAGCTTCTGCGACCACTCGCGCTTGCCCTGGCCGGTCAGGAAGTCGTCGAACGCCCGCCGCAGCATGTCCCCGGTGATGAAGGTGGAGGCATCGGCCGGGGCCAGCCGCTCGGTGGCGAACTGGAAGGCCACATCGCTGTCCGAGCGCCACTCTCGGGTTGCCTGGGTCACCGGCGCCGGGTCGTCCACGGGGTTGTCCCGCTGCGCGTACCAGGCCATGGCGCCCTTGACTACCCACGCCAGCGCGGCGGCTGGGACGGTGGCCCCGTGCTGCATGTACGGCCGCAGGGTCTTGTCACCCGGCAGCTCATGCGCGGCGAGCACCTGGCCCGGCTGGGCCTTCACGAACGTGAACGGCCACGGCATTTTCTTCAACCGCCGCCAGGTGGCGTGGTCGGTGGCGTCCACCTGCGGCTGGTGGTTGGTGTTGATGAACAGCGAGTGCGTGGGCTTGAACTCCACCGTGTCCTGCCGCATGTGCCGCGCCTTGATCTTGGGCGTGCCCACGATGGTCTTCAGCCGGTGGGTGTCCAGGTGGCCCTCCTCGGCGGTCTCCTCCATGAGGGCGAGCCGGGCGCCGCGCAGGTCCATCAGCTCGGTGGGGTGCTGCCCCGGCTGCGCGAGCAGTACCCGGTCAGACACCAGCGTGTAGTACGTGCCGGCGGCCCGGGTCATGGCCTCCATCACCGTGCTCTTGCCGTTCTCGCCGCCGCCGGTGGACAGCACCAGGCTGTCATCGTCGGGCGTGTGGCCGGTCATGGCCTGACCCATGCGCATCTGGAACCACTCGCGGCAGTCCGCCCCCACGGCGTTCAGGGCCTGCTCGAACCGCTCGCACCGCGCCGCCGGGTCGTAGTCCCCGCCGGCCAGGTGGGTGATCAGCAGCTCGGGGTCGTGCGGCCGCAGCTCGCCGGTGCGCAGGTCCACCACGCCGTTGTGGCAGTTGAGCAGGTCGTGGTGGGTGTCCAGCTCGGCTGCGTCGGTCAGCACGCCGTCCAGCCGCCGGCACAGCTTGGTCACGTTGCCGATCTTGGACTCTTGCAGCAGGTTCAGCCAGATGTCCGCCTGCACGCGGGCCTCCCGCAGCTCGCGGCTCAGCTCGGCGTGCCGCTCGGCCTCCTCCTCGGTGGCGTAGGTGGCCAGCAGCTTGGCCAGGGCCTTGTCTGGCCGGTCGTCGGTCCGCGCGGCCTCCACCTCGGCGGCCGGTGCGCGGCCCAGGATCTCGCCTTCCAGGTCGTCCACGGCCTGCTGAAGCTTGACGATCTCGGCGCGCAGGTCCTTCTCGGTGCGGTCGAGGAACAGCCGCACGGCCTCCCGGGCGCGTTCCTCGCACGCCGGGCCAGTCAGCCAGCGGGTGCCGTCCCATGCCAGCCAGCCGAGCCCGGGGGCGTACCGGAACTTGCCGAGGATGACGCGCGGGGCCACCTCGTCGGCGGCGCGGGACTCGGCGCCGTGGGTCTTGGCCAGCTTGGTGAGCGTGCCGGGCGCCGGGTCGGTGCCCTCCTGCGCGGCCTTCAGCAGGTCATCGAACAGGGATTCGGACATCAGGCGGCGCTCGCATTCGCGTTCAGGATGGCGCCCAGCGCCAGCTTCAGGGTGGTCTTGGGGGAGCTGGCGTCCATGACGCCGTGGTGGCGGTGGCCGTCGATGAGGGCGCGCACGGCGGCCTCGGCCGGGTAGTGGCCGGCGATGGACTCGCTGATCAGGTGCCAGGCGTGGTGGTGGAGCAGGTCCGCGGGGTCGGCCTTCATCCAGGTCACGCGCCGCCCGAGCCGGGCGGGGTCGGTGTAGCGGGTGAACGTGGCCAGGTACGTCTCCACGTCCGCGTCGTCGGCGGGCGGCACCTGCGGCATCGGCTGCGCCGTGGCGCCCTGCGGGCCCCGGTAGCTGCCGCCCTGGAAGAACCCGCGGGGCTCGGCGGGCTTGACCGGCTTCTGCTGCGCGATGGTGGCGCAGGCCCGCAGCAGGCTGGTGGCCTCACCAGCCGGACGCCCGGCGGTGGCCAGGTAGCCGGTGAAGCGGTCCCACAGCAGATCGAGCAGCACGCGGACGCCGGTGTGGCCCTCGCGCCCGAGCATGAGCGCGTGCACGGCGGCGTCCTTGAACTCGTCGTGGCCGACGTGCTGAGCGGGTGCCGCCCACCGGTTCATAACGTGGCGGACCAGGCCGTCCGGCTCGCCCTCGGGGAAGCTGGCGACCAGGGCGCGCAGGTCCACCGTGTCCACGCTCTTGTCCACGTTGCCCGCCGTGCCGCGCAGCGCGGCGAACCACTCGGCGGGCAGCTCGGGGAACACCTCGGCGCGCGGGTAGCGGGTGGTGCGCTCGCCCCACGTGGGCGGCACGCCGGGCTCGCCCGGGAGGTACCAGGCGTACTCGGCGCCGGTGTCGGGGTGCACCGAGGGTGCGCACACCGTGTAGCGGTGGTGCCAGCAGCACAGCTCCACCGACTTGCACGGCTTGGTCTTCAGCCGCACGTCCTCGGGGATGCGGTAGACGTACTGCCGCGACGGGCTGTCGTCGCCCCGCGCCGTGCTGGACCAGGTGGCGGGCAGCGGCGGCAGGCCGCGCTCGGCGGCGAACGCGGCGAGCTGGGCCACCCCGTCCTTGTCGCCGTAGCCGTGGTCCACGTCGATGGCGAGCGTGAGCTGGTGGCGCAGCCCGATGTTGTCCATGCGGTGCCCGCGCCCTGCCTTGGCGCGCTTCACCGGGTCCGAGTCCAGCCAGGCTGCCACCTTGGCCGGCGTCACGGTGCCGTCGTAGCCGGTCGCGCCGCCGACGGGCCGGCTCTTGCCCTCCACGGGGATCGGCCACAGGTGGCCCATCTCGTAGATTTCGGCGGCGTCGTCGTAGGCGCCCATCACGCGGCCCACCGGAGGAGGTCCCGGTCCCAGCCCAGCGTCATCGCGGCGTAGACGGGCTCGCCGTCGATGTGGTGGCCGAGTGCGGCCGCGGCCTCGGCGAACGCCGTGGCGTACTGCCAGCCGATGAACCACTGCCGGCCCAGGCTCCACCACTCGCGGCGGTCCGCCGGGACGATGGCCTTCAGCAGCTTGGTCAGCTCCCAGTCGTAGGGGAAGCTGACGGCCACGTGGCCGTCGGGCCGGCGGCGCAGGGTCACGGTCTTGCAGCCGCGGGGGTGGCCTGCGGCGTTGCCGCGGGTAGACTGGTGTGCAGTCACAGGGGTCTCTCCTGTGGTCACGGCGGGTCCGGGCGTTCGCGGCGCCAGGGCCCGCCTTTTGCTTGCCGGCCTGTGGGGAGTCAGGCGGCGGTCGTGCGGCCGCTCAGGCGGCGTCCGTGAGCGCGCTGCCTGCTGCGCTGGCGGGGTCGTGCGGGGTGCGGGTCTGTCCGTAGGTGCGGCGGATGAGGCCGAGCTGGGCGACGGACAGCGGCCAGGGCTCGGCCATCTGCTCGGCCACCCACTGGTCGATGGCCTCGGCGTCCTGCTGCGTGATCACGCCGCGGCTGCCTTGGCGTCGATCCACGCGCGGACGTCGCTGAGCCGGTACCGCACGTACTTGCCCAGCCGGATGGCGCGCGGCCCGGTGCCCTCGGCGGTCCACTTGCGCACGCTGCGGGCGGGGATGCCGCCGAGCAGGGCGCACAGCTCGGACTGCGTCAGGAGCCGGTCCTGGTCCTCGCCGGGTGCGATCGGGGCGATCGTCTCCATCGGGTCCTCCTGTCGGGTGTCATCGGCCGTTAGCGGCCAACGCGGACGACAGTAGCACGATCATCCGCTAGCAGACTCCATTAGAGCACGACACTTAGTGTGTTCTAGAACACGGCAGTTCCCAGGCAACCCGGCGGGTCTTGTGGCTGTTGTCGGCCACTAGTGGCACCATTCGCGCCATGAGCGAGGGGACCGGCCCAACGGCCGACGACTGGAAGCGCCTGGGTAAGGCCATCGAGGACCGACGGTTTGAGCGCGGCCTGTCGCAGGAACAGCTCGTGAAGCGTGGCGGCCCGAGCCACCAGACCGTCCGCAACATCGAGCGCGGCCTGGTGGCCGACTACCGGCCCACCACGTTCCGCAAGCTGGACCGCGCGCTGGACTGGCTGGACGGCACCAGCGAGAAAATCCTGCGCGGCACCGCCACCGAGGACGACATTGCCGGCGTGTGGGTGCGGGCCGGCTCGGGCGATGAGCGCGTACAGATCACCCCCGACGGCCGGCCGCTGGGGCGCGTGGTCGATGCCGGCCCGATCCCTGGCGCCGAACTTGCAGACGACGTGCGCGCGCTCATGCAACGGCTGGCGACCGAGCCATGGGTGCCGGGCACCAGCGAGGCTGTCATTGCGCTGGTCCGGCTGCTCGGCGAGCTGGAGGGCAGCGAGCGCGGATAGGTGAGCTGCCCTGACCGACCAGTCAGGGAGGCAGACGGGGAGGCTCCCCGGCGCGCGAAAACGGGGCCCGCAGAGGTGATCTGCGGGCCCCGCATTTTGCCTCCCCAGCCTCCCCGCCGCAGGTCAGCGTGTGGAGGGAGGCTGGGGAGGCGCTGGGGAACCCTCCCCAGCCGGGGGCCTGCCTCCCCGGCTGCCTCCCCGCTGCCTCCCCAAGGTCAGGCGGCCGTGTCGCGCCGCCGGAACGCCGCGTCCACGTCCTCGGCGAGCACGTACATCCGACCGCCGGACAGCTTGCGCGGCTCCACGCCCTCGGCCCGCAGCCGGGCGCTGAGCGCCTTGGCGTCGAACGTCGCGGCGCCGTACTCGGCCGGGCTCTCCTGCGCGAGCAGCTTCAGCAGCGTGGTGGTGGTGACCCGGTCCTCGCCGTCCATCACCTCGGCGACGTCGGCCAGGAAGTCCACCACCGTGGCGTCCTCGGCCGCCGCGCCGCCGCCGTTCGGGTCCACCGGGCCGCCGCGCAGCTCGATGGCCCGCCGCGCCACGTCGGTGGCCGCGTCCCCGTCGATGTAGTGCGTGCGGACGATGACCGACGACTGGCCCGGCTCCAGCTCGAAACCCTCGCCATTGAGCACCAGCACGCCCTTGTCGATGCCCGGCCGCAGCTTGTGCGGCGCGCCGCCACCGTCCACGGCCTTGGCGCCGATGGCCATCCGCGCCTGCTCCTCGGTGCCGATGGGCAGGCAACCGCGGATGTGCGCGGCCTCGCGGATCAGCTTGGGCAGGTTCTCGTTCGTCGGGTCCTGCGTGCCCAGCCACAGCGTGACGTTGACCGCGCGACCCTGGTTGAGAATCTTGCGGGCGGCGTTGAAGAACCGGCTGGTGGCCTTGGTGCCGCCATACGGGCGCTTGTCCAGGCCGATGACCGGGCACATGAACGCCACCTGCGCCTCGTCCACGATGGCGGCCAGCGGGTGGAACCCGCTGCCCTTGCGTCGGGCCAGGTCGCGCGTCACGCCGTTGGGGAACTCCTCCTTGTCCAGGGCGCCCAGCCGGCGCTCCATCTCGGCCACCACGCCCTCCAGCATCTCGGTGGCCGCCACCACGTGCTCGTCCGCCGGGCCCTCGATCAGCACCGTGGTCAGGCCGCCGAACATGTGCCAGTCGCCGATGCCCTTCAGGTCGGCCACGCGCAGCTCGGTGACCTTGTCCAGCGCCCACCACAGCGCGAGCGCGCGCAGCGCGGCGGTCTTGCCCTGGTTGGACAGGCCGGTGAGCAGGATGTGCCGCTGGTGCAGGCTGAGCGCGCCGAGGTCGCCGCGCATCGTCTGGCCCCACGGCACCCGGCCGCCGTAGGTGTCGGCCTTCAGCGTCTCGTCCAGGACCAGGGGCGACGGCGGCAGCGGCTTGTCCAGCTCGCCCGGGTCGGCGGCCCAGAACCGGATGGTCCGAGGCGCCGGGACGGACATGAACAGCTCGTGCTCGTGGCGCTCCACGTTCTCGGCGGCCTTCCGGCGCCGCTTCATGATCTCCTCGGTGGACACGCCCGACGGCAGCCGCGCGTCCCACTCGGTCCCGCACCCGGCCACGCGGATCGGCGAGAGCATCCCGCCGGCCGTGTCGGTGGCCATCATGACCTCGATGGCCTTCCGCAGCGGCGCAATGCCCAGGTCGCGCAGCATCAGCACGGCCTTGTGGGGGGTGATGTCGGCGCCGAGCGCGGCGGCCTGTGCCTTGGTCAGCAGGAACTTGGGCGCGTTCACGGCCCGGTCGCCCTCGCGCCACGACCAGATCAGCAGGATCGGCAGCGCGGCCCAGGCGCCGAGGATGGCGGCCCACTGCACGGCCCAGGCGATGCACTGGATCACGTCGTTGACGAACGCCCACCAGGACAGGAAGTCCCAGTCCGGACACGTCGCCCGGACTGCCGGGTCGGGGTCGCCGCACTCGGGCGAGGTATTCGGGGTGAGCTGCGCGGCGAGCGAGATCAGCAGATTCACGATCAGGAGCACGGCGACGATCAGGCCGAGCACGGCGCCGGCCATCAGCACCTGCTTGGGCAACGAGAGCAGGTGTGCCCGCCGGTCCGCCTTGGCCTTGGTCAGCGAGTCCAGCGCCCGGGTGGCGGCGTCGTGCTGCCCGGTCTGGTGCAGCGCGGCGATCGTGGTCTTGTGGGTCTTGTAGGTGAGCGCGCCCATGAAGCGGACCGCCCACGACTTCCACCCGGCGCCGATGGTCCACAGGACCCGGGCGAGCGCGCGGCCCCAGTCGTCCAGCGCGTGGCCGGTCTTGGCCATCGGCGCGGAGTGCACGACTGTGCCGACGATGTGGGCGGCCTGCTGCGTGCGCGTGCGCCGCGGCTCGATGTCGGCCCGGTCGGTCGGACGGACGACTACGGCGCGGGTGCGCGCCGGCGCGCGGGTGCCGAGCTTGCGCCGGATGATGCCCGGCCCGTGCTCGGCGTCCAGCTTTTCGGTGTCGCGGATCAGGTCGTCCATGGTCACGCCTCCTGCGGGGTGGTGGCGGTGTGGCGGTGGGTGGCGATGAGCTGCTTTGCGCGGTGCTCGGTCAGCCCGAGCTTCACGAGTGACCGGCGGCCGGCGCCCTCGTGGATGGCGGCGATGGCGCGCGTCTCCACGTCTCCCACCTCGGCATCCACGGGTGGTGTGGCGACGGCGCGGAGTGGCGTGGCGGCCGGGGTGGCGGCCTCCACCACGGCCTCCACGGCCGGGGTGGCGGGGTGTGGCGACGTGCGGACCAGCAGCACCACCAGGTGCACCGTCGCGCCCACCACGGCGGGCGGGATGGCGCCGACCGCCACGGCCACCCACCACGGCGGGGTGACCTCGTGGGCGTGCATCCCGAGCTGCCCGGCGTTGCCGACCACGGTCACGGCGAGCAGCGCCCACGTCATCCGTCCGGCGAACCGGGCGGCGTCGGGGGTGGTTCGTCCGCCGAGCCAGGTGGCGCAGGAGACGGCGGCGCCGGCGTCGACTGCGACGGGGAGGAGCCAGGCGAACCGGGCGGGGATGCTGACCGCGAGGGCCAGGGCGCGGAGCGCGTCGAACGAGAGGACCGCCGCGGCGGCCAGGACCACGGCAAGGCCGAGCCAGACGACCCACGGCGGGCGTGGTGCCGACCCCGGCGGAACAGGCTGCGAAGCCATGGGATCACCGAGGCTCACCGCAGCACGTCCCAGTCGTCACCGTGGACGACCTGGATCAGCGCGCCCGGGTAGCGGGCCTGCCAGTCCGCCCACACCTCGGCGGCTGCGGTCATCTGGTCCTTGCCGGCGTAGTCCACCACCTTGACGGTGAGAACCGGGATGGCGCTGGAGCCGGGCACGACGTTGCGCCCGGTGCCCACGATGAACTCGGCGCGCGGCGGGCGCCGGTCTACGGCCGCGCGGGTGGGTGGGGCATGATCCGACACGGGCCGGACCTCCTGTCCTAGTCAGGGGTGCGGTCAAGGGCCGGCGTGGAAGTGGTGTTCCGCGTCCGGCCCGCCTTCAGTTGTGGGCCAGCCCCTGCTCGACATCTACGAGTTGGCTAACGGCGTGCACGGGCTCTATCTCGAGGACCTCTACGTCCAGCCGACGCATCGCGGCCGCGGTATCGGCCGGGCGCTGCTCGCGCGGCTCGCCGCCGTGTGCGTCGAGCGGGGGCTCGCGCGGCTGGAGTGGGCGGTGCTGGACTGGAACACCCCGTCGATCGGCTTCTATCGCACGCTGGGCGCAGTGCCGATGGACGAGTGGACGGTGTTCCGACTCGACGGCGCGGCGCTGGAGAAGCTGGGCAGGGAGAGCTGATCGACTCGGTCGTCGCGTCAGGGCTGCGGGGACGACCGTGGCCCGACTCTCGCGGGGCTACCGGGCGTCCTCGTCGCCCATCGACCATGCGCGCGACCGCTCGCTGATCAGCAGCAGGAACGCCGCGACCACGACGGCACCGGCGACCAGCCCGATCAGCAGCTGGTGCGACGGCCCGAGGAGCGAGTAGACCACCGGCAGCAGCAGGAGCTGCGTGACGATCGCGGGCGTGCGCGCCCAGCGCCTGCCGGTCCACAGACCCGCCGCGACGGCCCCGAGCGCGACCGCCACGAGCAGGAAGAACCCGGCCTCTGCGAGCACCGCGCCGACTCCGAGCTCCGCCGCACCCGACTGCACGGCGAGCACGGCGAGCACGGCCGTGAACACCGCGGCCGCGAGCGCCTCCAGCCCGACCAGCGCTCCGGCCGCGCGCACGGGCGTGGGCGGCACCTCCCGGGTCCGGGGCGGTGCGGGCCGGTCGTCGCGAGCCACGGGGCCGAGGATAGGCGGGGCGGAACTCCATCGCCGTGCTGCGCTGCGGCGTTGACCTACGGGACAGGCCTTAGGCTGCCGGGGTGCGCGCGCTGCTGGTGGTCAACCCCAACGCGACGACGACGACCGCCGCCGGCCGGGACGTCCTCGCGCACGCACTCGCCAGCGAGCTCAAGCTGGACGTCCTGGTCACCCGCTACCGCGGCCACGCCGCCGAGGCGACCGCGCAGGCAGTGCGTGACGGCGTCGAGCTGCTGGTCGCACACGGCGGCGACGGGACGGTCAACGAGGTCGTCAACGGGATGCTGCAGGGCACCGGCGGCCCCGTCGTCCGGCCCCCCGGCGTGCGCGCACCGGGCGGCCCCGCGCTCGCCGTCGTGCCCGGCGGTTCGGCCAACGTCTTCGCCCGCGCCCTGGGTACGCCACGCGACCCCGTGGAGGCGACCGCCCGGCTCCTGCATGCTCTCAGCGCGGGCCGCAGCCGGCTCGTCGGGCTCGGCCGTGCCGACGACCGGTGGTTCACGTTCAACGCGGGGATGGGCTGGGACGCCGACGTCGTCGCCGAGGTCGAGCAGATGCGGTTCCGCGGGCTGGCGGCGACTCCGTTGCGGTACGCCATGACCGGGGTGCGGCAGTACTACCGGCAGTGGCGCGACCCCAAGCCGATGACCGTCGAGGTGCCGGGGCTGCTGGCACCGACGGAGGTCAGGGTGACGTTCGTCAGCAACACGTCGACCTGGACCTATCTGGGATCGCGAGCCGTGCACACCAACCCCGGTGCGTCGTTCGCCACCGGCCTGGGGCTGTTCGCGATGCGCAGCATCGACATCGGCACGATCAGCCACGTGCTGTGGGAGATCCTGCGCGCGGGCGGCGACCCGAAGGGCCGCCACGTGCTGCGCCACGACGCGGTTCCGCTGGTCAGGGTGTCGTCACAGACCCCCGTGGCGCTGCAGCTCGACGGTGACCACCTCGGCGAGCGCAGCGAGGTGGAGTTCCTCTCCGTACCGGAGGCGCTACGCGTTGTGGTATGACGATGACATGTCGTCGCCCCAGGAGTGCTGTTCGTCGCAGGCGGGGTGAAGGGAAGCTGAGAATCCCCGGAAAGCCCGGTCCGTTCGCCGATCGCGGCGTACCGTCGAACTGCTAAGGGCTCGCACCAGGGGAAACGATGCCCCAAGGTGGTGCCCGGAGACACAAGGAGCGACGGCGGGGAACTTTCCCGCCAGGTCCAACGTCGATCGGGTAACCGGTCGCGGTGGGCAGGGGTCGGATCGCTCATTGCAGCTCGGGCACGACACCGTAACCGTTGGTGTCACGGCCCGTTGCAATGGGAGGGTGAGGGTGCTCACCTGCCGCAACCGAATCCCTTGAAGAACGTCTGCGCTCGTGAAACGATTCACAAGCGCGGAACACCGTGTTACCGATCGGCGCGACCCCGATCGCGACGTACGAGGAGCAGAGCGAACATGGATTGGCGTCACCGCGCGATCTGCCGCGACGAGGACCCGGAGCTGTTCTTCCCCGTGGGGACCAGCGGGCCGGCCCTGCTGCAGATCGCGGAGGCGAAGTCCGTCTGCCGGCGCTGCCCCGTGGCCAGCGAGTGCCTCACGTGGGCTCTCGAGAGCGGCCAGGACGCAGGCGTCTGGGGCGGCATGAGCGAGGACGAGCGGCGGGCCCTGAAGCGCCGCAACACGCGCACTCGCGCGCACACCGCCTGACAGGACGGCGGGCAGTAACGACACCGGGTACTACACAAGCATCCCGACACTCCCCCACCGCGGGCCCGGCTGCCGGACACCACCCGGCTCCGGGCCCGCGGTCGTCGCGACCGGAACGTCGTCCCCGGTCGGGGTGCGACCAGCATTCTGGCCGTGGTGACCGGTGGGCGCCGCGCCGACGCGACCTCGGCACGGTGTCAACGGTCACGTACGAGAGCTTAACGGCCCCTCAGCGGGAGGCTGATGACGGCCTCCGTCCCGCCTCCGACGCGGGGACGGACCAGCAGCGACGAGTCGAGTTCCGAGCCCAGCAGAGTGCGCACGATCTGCAGGCCGAGTCCGTCGGACTGCTCCGGATCGAAGCCGGGCGGCATGCCCTTCCCGTCGTCTGCCACCACCACGTCGAGCCCGGCCGCCGACCGGGTGGCGAGAACGCACACCTCGCCGGTCGTTCCCGGCGCGAAAGCGTGCGCCAGCGCGTTGTGCACGAGTTCGGTGAGCACCAGCACCAGGGGCGTCGCCAGAGCGGCGTGGAGGGTGCCGAAGCTGCCGTCACGGCGCACCTTGGCCCGTGACTCCGCGGTCGCGCCGTCGCCGATCGCCGGCAGCACGGTGTCGACGAGCTCGTCGAAGTCGACGAGCTCGGACACCGAGCCGGACAGGGACTCGTGCACCAACGCGATGGAGTTCACGCGCCGCACGCTCTCCGCGAGCGCCCGGCGGGCCTCCGGGATCGCCGTGCGGCGCGCCTGCAGCCGCAGCAGCGCGGCGACCGTCTGCAAGTTGTTCTTGACCCGGTGGTGGATCTCCCGGATCGTCGCGTCCTTGCTGAGCAGGGCCTGGTCGCGGCGGCGCAGGTCGGTGATGTCGCGGACCAGCACGATCGCGCCGGCCGCGGTCCCCCGCGGGCGCAGCGGGAGCGCGCGCACGAGCATCACCGCCCCGCGGGCCCGCACCTCCATGCGCAGCGAATGCCGCCCGTCGAGCGCCGACTCGATCCGGTCGACCACCTCCGCGGCGTCGAACGGGTCGCGGACCAGCGCGCGGGTCGCGTCGGCCAAAGAGAGGCCGACGAGGTCGCTGGCGTGCCCCATCCGGTGATAGGCCGAGAGCGCGTTCGGGCTGGCGTAGGCGACGTGGCCGTGCGCGTCGAGCCGGATCAGGCCGTCACCGGCCCGAGGGCTGCTGTCCGCGCCTGCGATCGACGCAGGTGGCGGGAACGTCCCGTCGGTGATCATCTGGCAGAGGTCGGAAGCGCTGCCCAGATAGGAGATCTCCAGCGGGCTGGGCACGCGGGGCATCGCGAGGTTCGTGTCGCGGGAGAGCACGGCCAGTACGGCGTTGCCGCGGCGGACGGGGATCGTCTCGCGGCGCACCGGTACCTCCAGGTGCCAGCGCGGGTCCTCCTCGCGGCAGATCCGCCGTTCGATCACGGCCCGGCGCAGCTGCGGGTTCTCCTGCGTGGCGACCCGGGCGCCGACGACGTCCTCGGGGTGTGCGGTCGGCGCCGTCGTCGGCCGGGCCTGTGCGACGCACAGCCACTCGGCGGCGGTGGCCGCCTCCAGTGGCGTCGGCACCTCTGACAGGGGGAGGGGAACCCAGAGCAGGAAGTCGGCGAACGACATGTCCGCCAGCAGCTGCCACTCCGCGACGACGCGCTGGAGGTACTCGACGGCGTCGCCGCTGCATCGGGTGTGCTCGGCGAGCAACTCGGTCAGCGTCGACACGCGGCTCCGTCCCCTACCCCTCGGTACCTCTTCTGGCCACCAACGGTCCCCATCCCATCACGTGCGAGACTCGGGGCACCCACCCCAAGCATGTCCGAGCAGGCGCCGCCGCCAGGCGGCGGTTCTCGGTGGAGTCCCAAGCATGTCCGAGCAGGCGCCGCCGCCAGGCGGCGGCTCTCGGTGGAGTAACAGACGGCGAAGGAGGAGACATGTCCCGTCGGGCACGCAAGCGTCGCGACCGCAAGAAGGGCGGCGCGAACCACGGCAAGCGGCCGAACACGTAACGAGCAGGACGTTCTGACCTGGTGGGGACCTGCCGGGTCAGAACGTCTGCTCGAGCCGGGTCGTGCGCACCTCGACCACGGTGCCGTCGGGGCCCGACTCGACCGTCACGTCCGCCGACTCGAGGACGATCTGACGGATCGACTGGCGCAGGCGGTTCTTCAGCCCGTCCGGGGCATGCTCCCCGGAGCACTTCGTGGCGAGGAGCTTCTTGAGCTTCTCGTCGAGGCCGTACTCCGCAAGGCACGGCGTGCACTCGTCGAGATGACGCTCCAGGAGCGCGCGTCGCGTGGCGTCGCACTCGTGGTCAAGAAAGAGCCACACTTCGGCCAGCACCTCCGCACAGTCCGTCTCGTGCGGCTTCCCGCAACTCACGAGTCCTCCCCGCTGACGCTCGTCGGCCGCGTTCGTCCAGCCGCTGTGTTGTCCGGCGAACCCGCACGCTCGTTCACCGTGCCACCTCCTGGCCGCGCAGGAACCCACGCTCGCGGGCCGTGTCGGTGAGGATGTCGCGCAGCTGTCGGCGGCCGCGGTGCAGCCGCGACATCACGGTGCCGATGGGCGTGCCCATGATCTCGGCGATCTCCTTGTAGGCGAACCCCTCGACGTCGGCCAGGTACACCGCCATCCGGAAGTCCTCCGGCAGCTGTTGGAGGGCCGCTTTCACGGTGGTGTCGGGCAGCCGGTCGAGGGCCTCCATCTCGGCCGACGGCAGACCGCGGGAGGTGTGCTCACCGGCCTGGGCGATCTGCCAGTCCGTGATCTCCTCGGTGGGCGCCTGCACCGGCTGGCGCTGCCGCTTGCGGTAGCCGTTGATGTAGGTGTTGGTCAGGATGCGGTAGAGCCAGGCCTTCAGGTTCGTCCCGGCGCGGAACGTGCCGAACGCCGAGTACGCCTTGAGGAACGTCTCCTGGACGAGGTCCTCGGCGTCCGCGGGGTTGCGCGTCATCCGCAGGGCCGCGCCGTAGAGCTGATCGAGCAGCGGCATGGCGTCACGCTCGAACCGGGCGGCGCGCTCTTCCGCGGTCTCCTGCTGCTGGTCGACGAGGGTCACCCCGTCCGCACTCGATTCGGTGGGCGTCTCGACGTTCGCGGCCGCACCCGACCCGTCCTGCTCGCTGGCGCCGGTGGGCACCGGATTGCCGGGCACCGCGCTCCTTCCGCTGCCGGCCGGCGGACCGGCCGCGGGGGCGACCGCCGCGGCGACCGCATGACGGGCCGAGCCTACGCGCTCGGCGCCCGTCGGGCCGGACGGCGGGGCGTCCATCACTGCGAGCATCACGTCCGTCGCAACGCGGTCGGTGGCGATCGGATTCCCGGCGCGGCGCCGTGGTCCGGTGGCGGGGGGGTTGCAGCAAGGTGGCCCTGCTCCAATCCTGTTGCAGCAAGGCCACCATGCTGCGACAGCCGCGGCCCCGACGGGCTACGTTCGGGCCGTGGCAGGCACGGGGACCCCGGCGACGGCACTGCTCGCGAAGCAGAAGGTCGAGCACCGAGTGCACACCTACACCCATCGCGGCGGGCAGGCGTACGGCCCCGAGGCGGCCGAGGCGCTGGGGCTGGAACCCGCACGGGTGTTCAAGACGCTGGTCGCGGAGGTCGACGGCACCCTGACGGTGGGCGTCGTGCCCGTGTCGGCGACGCTGGATCTCAAGGCGCTGGCGGCCGCGGTCGGCGGCAAGCGGGCGCGGATGGCCGACGTCGCCGCCGCCGAGCGCGTCACCGGCTACGTCGCGGGCGGCATCTCTCCGCTGGGGCAGCGCAAACGGCTGCGGACCGTCGTCGACACCTCCGCGCAGGACCTGCCGACGATGTACTGCAGCGGCGGGCGCCGCGGTCTGGAGGTCGAGCTCGCGCCGACGGACCTCGCCCGCCTGACCGGAGCGACGTTCGCCGCGATCGCCGGCTGAGCCGAGCCGAGGGACGCCCGCTCCCTTGCGGTTCCCGCCTGTGCCGCTGCCCCAGAGGGCGGGTCGAGACCCGCAGGGCGGCGCGGACCGGGTTCTGACCTGCCCTCTTCAGCGACACGGGTGGTGGGGCTTCCGCGATCCCGGCCGGGAGCCGGATCATGGACGGCGTGGCCGACACCCTCGCCGAGCGGGCCCGCACGCTGATCCACACGTGGGGCACCCGCGGTACGCCACCGCGGCCGCTCCCGCCGGATCTCCTCCGCGCCGTGTACCTGCTGTGGGTCCTCGCGTTCGTCCTCAAGGTGCTCGGGGCGTCGTGGGACGTGTCATGGCACTTCAAGTGGCTGCGCGACGACCTCGCTCCGCCGCACCTGCTCAACTCCGCCGGCACGGCGCTGGTCGTCGCCCTCGTGGTCGCGCACGGCTGGACGGGGCGCGCGGTGGACCGCCCTGCGCTGCGGCTGCAGCAGGTCGGCCTCGGGATCTTCCTCGTGGCGATCCCCCTCGACGTGATCAACCACCGGATCAACGGCCTGGACCTCACTGCCTGGAGCCCCACGCACGCGCTGCTCTACCTCGGCACGGCGGTGATCCTCGCGGGTGTCGTACGCGGATGGTGGATCTTCGGGTTCGGCCGCACCCGACTGCCGGTGCTGGTGGTGTTGTGGCTGTTCGTGCTGGAGAACGTGTGGTTCCCGGCGCAGCAGCAGGAGTACGGCGTGCTGGCCGTCGCCGCGTGGGACCGCGGGGCGCCCGAGGCCGAGCCGATCCTCCTGCAGTTCGCCGCCGACCAGATCGGCCGGCCCGTCGACCGCGCGGCCGTGCTCCACTTCGCCCTGCCCACGCCGGCCTGGGTCTACCCCGTCTGGGTGCTCGCCGCCGGCGGCCTGGCGCTGGTGCTGGCCCGGTGGATGATCGGCCGGCCGTGGGCGGCGACGGCGGTGGCGGGCGGCTACGTCGCGTACCGGTGTGTGGCGTGGCTGGCGCTGTGCGCCGTCGACTTCCCGGCGTCCGCGGTCCCGTTCGTGCTGCTCGCGGTCGGCGTGGCGGTCGACGTGGCCTTCCTGGCGCCGCTGCCCGAGTGGCTGCGGCCACTGCTCGGCGCGCTGCTCGTCGGCACGGCGGCCACGGGGACGATGGTGATGCAGCACGAGTGGGTGTCGCTCCCGCCGATCGGGCCCATCGGGCTGGTCACGGGCACGCTGCTGCTCGCAGCACTGTGGATCGCCACGGTGCTCGGGGTACGCACGCAGGCGTTCGCGCGATGGGCGCGCCCGCACTGAGCGCGTCGGCGTCAGAGCGACAGGATCGTGGGGAGCCAGGCGGTGACGGCGACGGCGACGCCCGCGAGATCCGCCTTGAGCGAGTGGTCACCCGCGACGAGCACGACCTGGCGGCCGGGTGCGGGTGGCGGGCGGCCGAAGGGGTCGCGCTCGCCCTGGACGACGAGCACCGGAACCGTCGGCTCGGCCAGCTCGCCCAGGCGGTCCTTCTCCGGCCGGCCCGGGGGGTGCACCGGGAAGGCCAGGCACAGCACCGCGACGGCACCGACGGCCGACGCCGTCCGGCACGCGACGCGGGCGCCCGAACTGCGGCCGCCGACGACCAGCGGTAGCCCGGGCAGGGCGGCCCGGACGGCCGCGACGACGGCGAGCCACGCCGCGTCGAGCTGCCCCGCGGGTGCGGGGGCCCGGCGTCCGGCGACCCGGTAGGGCTGCTCGACCTGGGCGACGTGAACGCCCGCGGCGAGCGCAGCGGCGGTGGCCGTGCGCAGGTCGGGCGCGCCGAACCCGCCACCCGCTCCGTGGCCGAGCAGGAGGACCGCCACGGCGTCCGCCGCCGGGTGCACGGTGACCCGCGCGGGCCCGTGCGGGGTGTCGACGTTCCGCACGACGGGTTCGGCGACCAGGGGCGTCACCGCGGGTGCGGCCCCGCCAGGAGGTCGAGCTGCAACGGTTCGGCGACCTGATCGGGCGGGAGTGCCTCGAGGAGCTCGGGACCGTTGTTGCGCACGTTGTTGACCCGTGGCGAGACCGGTCGCAGCTCCATCCGCGCGACGAGCTCGGGCGACGGAGGGGTGAGCAGCGCGGCGACCGTCTCGTCGTCCGGCGTGCGATCCGGGTCCAGCCACGCCTCCCACGCCGACGGCGGCAGCACCAGCGGCATCCGGTCGTGGACCTGCGCGAGCGGCCCGACGGCGTCCGTCGTGAGCACGGTGCAGGTGACCAGCCCGTCCGCGTACGCGCCCCCCGGGTCGTCCTTCGGCTTCCAGTACTCCCACAGCCCGGCCAGGGCGATCGAGCTGCCGTCGCGGAAATGCGTGAAGTACGGCTGCTTGTGCTGTGTGGAACCCCCTTTCGGGGCACCCCGCTGCCACTCGAACCAGCCGTCCGCCGGGAGGATGCAGCGCCGGGTCTTGAGCGCCCGCCGGAACGCCGGCTTCCGAGCGGCCGTCTCGACCCGGGCGTTGATCATCCGGGCACCGCCGGACGGGTCCTTGGACCACGACGGCACCAGTCCCCAGCGCAGCATCCGCAGCGACCGCTCGACCCGCTCGGGATCCGGTGTGCCCTCGGCGTCGCGCGGGTGCCGCTCGACGACGGCGACGACCTGCTTGGTGGGCGCGACGTTGAAGTCGGCGACCTTCGCCCCGTCCGTCGCATCGACGGCCCGGAACTCGTCGGCCAGATCCTTGGGCGCCTTCGTCGAGGAGTAGCGACCGCACATGCATCCATCGTGGCACGCCCCACCGACAGTTCCGTGTCGATCTGCTCGCCCGACCGATCACCTGGGACGATGGGCCGGTGAGCACTCCCTGGCCCGCGCCCGCGGCCACCGGTCCGGTCCGCGGACGGGTCGCCGTGCCCGGATCGAAGTCGGTCACCAACCGCGCCCTGCTGCTCGCCGCCCTCTCCGGCGGCCCGGCGACCGTCTCCGGCGCGCCGCCCACCCGCGACACCGCGCTGATGGTCGACGCCCTGCGCGCCCTCGGCGTCCCGATCGACGTCGACGGCGAGCACGTGGTCGTCGGCCCGTACGACGGCCTGCGCGGCGGCGGCTCCGGCCGTGACTGCAGGGTCGACTGCGGGCTGGCCGGCACCGTGATGCGTTTCGTTCCACCTGCCGCCGCACTCGCCGACGGTCCGGTGCGCTTCGACGGTGACCCGCGCGCCCGGGAGCGTCCGATGGGGACGGTGCTCGACGCCCTGCGGGTGCTCGGCGCGCGCATCGACGGCGACCGGCTGCCGTTCACCCTGCACGCTTCCGGAAGCCTGCCCGGCGGCGCGGTCGTGATCGACGCGTCGGGGTCGTCGCAGTTCGTCTCGGGGCTGCTGCTGTCGGGCAGCCGGTACGAGAAGGGCGTGACGGTGGTCCACGACGGCAAGCCGGTGCCGTCGCTGCCGCACATCGACATGTCCGTGTCGATGCTGCGCACCGCGGGCGTGGAGGTCGACGACGCGGAACCCCATACCTGGCGGGTCGCGGCCGGCCCCGTCGCCGCTCGCGACTGGACCGTCGAACCGGACCTGTCCAACGCCGCGGTGTTCCTCGCCGCAGCCACCGTCACCGGCGGTGAGGTCACCGTCGCCGGCTGGCCCGAGCGCTCGACCCAGCCGGGCGTCGGGATCCTGCCGGTGCTCGAGCAGTTCGGTGCCTCGGTCGTGCCCGGTCCGGCCGGTATGACGGTCCGCGGCCCGGACACCCTGGCCGGGGTGGACGTCGACCTCCACGACGTCGGCGAGCTCACCCCGACGGTCGCCGCCGTCGCCGCGCTCGCGACCTCCCCGTCGCGGCTGCGCGGGGTCGCGCACCTGCGCGGCCACGAGACGGACCGCCTTGCCGCGCTCGCCACCGAGATCACCGCGCTCGGCGGTGACGTCGAGGAGACCCACGACTGCCTCGTGATCCGGCCGGCCGCGCTGCACGCGCGCGACCGGCCGTGGCGGGCCTACGCCGACCACCGGATGGCGACGGCGGGTGCGCTGATCGGGCTGGTCGTGCCCGGCGTGCTGATCGACGACGTCGCGTGCACCGACAAGACCATCCCCGACTTCCCGGGCCGCTGGGCCACCCTGGTGGAGGCCTGAGCGCGCACGGCCGGGGCCGGCCGGTGAGCGATCGCAGCGAGGGAGTGCGGTGAGCCCCCGGGAGTACGACGAGTCCGACGTCCGGGTGCGGCCCGGGCGCAGCTCCCGCCCCCGCAGCAAGCGCCGTCCGGGCCATGCCGACGCGGAGCCGGCGATGGTCACCACCGTGGACCGCGGCCGCTGGACCTGCGCGCCGGACGGCGACGCCACCCGGGACCCGGTCGTCGCGATGCGGGCCCGCGAGCTGGGCCGGACCCCGATCGTCGTCGGGGACCGGGTCGGCCTGGTGGGCGACCTGAGCGGGAAGCCGGACACCCTCGCCCGCATCGTCCGGGTCGAGGAGCGGACAACAGTGCTGCGCCGCACCGCGGACGACACGGATCCGGTCGAGCGCCTCGTGGTCGCGAACGCCGAGCAGCTCGTGATCGTCACGGCGGTGGCGGACCCGGTGCCGCGCACCGGGTTCGTCGACCGCTGCCTGGTCGCCGCCTATGCGGGCGGCCTGTCCCCGCTGCTGTGCCTGACCAAGGCCGACCTCGCCGATCCCGGGCCGTTCGCCGCGCACTACGCCGAGCTCGAGCTGCCGGTGCTGATCACCCGGCGCGACGAGCCGGAGCGGTTGGGGGCGCTGGCGGACGCGCTCGCCGGACGGGTCTCGGCGCTGGTCGGGCACTCCGGGGTGGGCAAGTCGACGCTGGTGAACGCGCTGCTCCCGGACGCCGACCGGGCGGTGGGCCGCGTCAGCGGGGTCGGCAAGGGTCGCCACACGACCGTGGCAGCGCTGGCGCTGCCGCTGCCCGCCGACCGCGGCGGGTGGGTGGTGGACACGCCGGGCGTGCGCTCGTTCGGGCTGGCGCACGTGACGCCGGACGACGTGATCGCCGCCTTCGACGACCTGGCCACCGCGATCGACGACTGCCCGCGCGGCTGCGGGCACCTCGGACCGCCTGCGGACCCCGAGTGCTCGCTCGACACGCTGGTCGAGCAGGGCAAGCTGCGCGCGGGCCGGCTCGCCGCGCTGCGCCGGGTCCTCGTCGCGGTGCGCTCGACCTGAGCCGATGCCCGAACCGGGCGAGCGCGGCTTTCGGCCCGTCCGCCCGCCGCGCAACACCCGGGATCGCCGGATGGTTGACGGGCCCGTCCCCCGCGGGCATCCTGCCGCCGCCGGAACCGTCCCCGAGCCGGGAGTGGAGCCCGACATGCAGCTGCGGACCGTGGGCCCCTACACATTGTTGCGAGTGCTCGGGATCGGCAGGCTCGGCCGCGTCCACCTTGCCCGGACCCACAAGGGCGAGCGGATCGCCGTCCGGGTGATCCGGGGCGAGTTCGCCGCCGATCCGCGGTTCCGCGCCTGCCTGCGCGAGGAGGTCGACGTCGTCGCGCGGGTCCGGGGTCCGCGAGTGGCCGCGGTGCTCGATGCGGATGTCGACGCGGACGTGCCGTGGCTCGCCACGGAGTACGTCCCGACGCCGTCGCTCGCCGCGCTCCTCTCCCGCTGCGGGCCGCTGTCGGTGGCCGGCGTCCGGCGGCTGGGCGTCGAGCTGGCGGAGGCGCTCACGGTGATCCACGACGCGGGCGCGGTGCACCGCGACCTCAGGTCGGCCAACATCCTGGTGCCCGCCGCGGGCGCGCGGGTCGTCGACGTCGGTATCGCCCGTGCCGCTGCGGCGTCCCCGCTGACCCGCGGCGGCGGGCTGCTCGGGGCCGCCGGCTACCTCGCCCCGGAGCAGCTTCTCAACGGACCGGGCGGGCCCGCTTCGGACGTGTTCGCGCTGGGCAGCGTGCTGCTGCACGCCGCGACGTGGCGTGCTCCGTTCGGAACCGGCGACGTCACCGCCGTCCTGCACCGCGTGCTGCGGGCGGCCCGGATCTGCGCGGACTGGACCCCGGCCTCGTCCCGGTCGTCGCGGCGTGCCTGCACCCCGACGCTTCGCGGCGCCCGTCGCCGGGCACGGTGCGCGACGCGCTGACGGCACCGGCGGCACCGGTGCCCGAGCCCGCCGACGCCCTCCCGGAGCCGCGCACCCCGGCGGAGGACGACGTCGTGCCCGTGGCCGAGGTTCCGCCGCGTCAGGACAGGTGTCTGACCGATCTCGACGGGCGCTAGTGCCCCGTCCAGTGACGTTGGTCGGGTTGTCGGTGGATCCAGGCGTTCGTCCGGCAAGGCGGAGGAAGGTCCTCGTACCGGGCGTACTCGGGCCTTCCGACAACGCAGCCGGCGGGCGGTTGGGCCGCCGAGAAACCGGGTGAACGTTGCTGGACGGGGCGCTAGCCGAGCTCCACGAGGAACGCCACCTCACTCGGGTCGTACCAGGCCAGCTCGTGGTCCTCCGCCTCGCCGACGAGGAACTCCGCGTCCAGGTCGCCCAGGTCCGCCGCGTCGACCGCCCCCGCGGCCTGGCGCACGGCGAACTCCGCGTCCACGGTGTCGACGTGCACCGCCGCGATCGTCGGCAGCTCCACCGGCCCGCGGAGCCGCACGGCGCCGTCGTCCAGGTCCGGGCGCAGCAGGACGTCGTCCAGGTCCGCGGCGACGACCACGCGCCGCGCGGGCGTGGCGTCCTCCCCCAGCCCGAACTCCACCGAGAGCAGCCGCAGCGACGCCCGCGCCGCCTCCCCCATCGCGGCGTACTCCAGCTCCTCCTCGTCGCCCGCCGTGTACGACTCGCGCAGCTTCGGCGTCAACGCGAACGCTGTGCCGCCCACCGCGTCGAGCCGGTCGTTCGCCACGAGCTTGCGCAGCATCGGCCAGGTCGCGGGGATGTAGACGCGCATCAGCCGCCGTCCGTGTGCACGGTCGCCCGCAGCTCCTCGAACGCCTCGTCCACCGTCGCGGCGAGCACGTCGACGTCCGGCAGCGCGTCACGGTCGGCGGTGAACCCGTAGAACAGGCCACCGTCGTAGGACGTGATCCCCACCGCGAGGCCCTGGCCTGCGGCCAGCGGCACCACCGGATAGGTCTCCAGCATGCGCGCGCCTGCGGCGTAGAGCGGGACCTGCGGTCCGGGCACGTTCGTCACCACCAGGTTGAAGATCCGTTTCGAGATGCCGTTGACGGCCCGGGCTCCGAGCGCGTGCAACGTCGGCGGAGCGTAGCCGCCGATGCGGGCCAGCGTGTCCGCACGCACCGAACGGTTACCTGTCGTGTGCTCGCGCATCGCGTGCGCGACGTGCTGCAGGCGCAGTGCCGGGCTCTGCTCGCCGACGGGCAGGTCGACCAGCGTCGACAGCACCCGACCGTCGACCGGGGCATCCGCGCCGGACACCCACAACGGCACCATCGCCCGCATCCGGCGGGTGGAGGTGACCGGCTCCCCGCGGGCGAGCAGCCACGCGCGCAGCGCGCCCGTGACGACGGTCAGGACGACGTCGTTCACCGTGCACCCGTGCGCGGTGCGGATCTCCCGGTACGTGGCCAGGTCGCCACGGGCGACGGCGAACCGGCGCTGGCTGGAGAGCGTGACGTTGAGCGGGGATCCGGGCGCCAGCCTGCCACCGGTCACGACCGTGCCGACCAGCGCACCGACCCCGCGGGCGAGCCGGGCCGCCACGGCCAGCGCGTCGTTGGTGCCGGCCCGGACGACGTCCACCACCTGGCCGGGCCGGGCGAGCACCTCGGCCACCGCGTCCACCACGAGGCGGGTGTCCGTCGGCTCGGGGCGCGGCATCCACAGCTCGTCGGGCACCTCGCGGGGGGAGGGCGTCGGGTCCAGCAGCACCTGCCCGATGTCGATCGTCGTGACACCGTCGACCATCGCCTGATGGGTCTTCGTGATGATCGCGAAGCGGCCGTCGGCGAGCCCTTCGACGAGGTAGACCTCCCACAGCGGGCGGTCGGGGTCGAGCGGCCGCGACATCAGCCGGGCCACCAGCTCGGTGAGCTGGGCGGACGTCCCGGGCCGGGGCAGCGCCGAGCGGCGGACGTGGAATGCGACGTCGAAGTCGGCGTCGTCGACCCACACCGGCCGGGCCAGCTCGCCCGGGACGTGGCGCACCTTCTGCCGGTACCGCGGCACCGCCACCAGCCGCCGCTCGACGGTCGCGACCAGGCGTTCGTAGTCGAACCCGCTCGCCGGTGCGCGGAAGATCCCCACCGACCCGACATGCATGGGTGTGCGCGGCTGCTCCAGGTAGAGGAAGGACGCGTCGACGGCCGAGAGCCGGGGCGGCGGCATGCCGGGATCCTAGGCCGTGGAAGGCTCGACGACCGTGGCCCGCTCTCCCAAGGACACCTTCATCACCGTGTACGGCCGCAAGCCCGTGCAGGAGGCCCTGGACGACGTCGAACTGCGCGTCGACAAGGTCGTGCTGGCCGACGACGCGCGCGGCGAGCCGATCCGGGCCATCCTCGCGGCGGCGCGGGACCGCGGGGTGCCCGTCCAGCGCGCGTCGGCGCACCGCGTGAAGGTGCTGGCCGGCAACGGACGCCACGACCAGGGTGTGCTCGCCGACGTGGTCGCGCCCCGGATGCAGCCCGTCGACGAGTTCCTCGCTGCGTTGAACTCCGCCGGCTCGGGCACCGCTGCCGCAGCGGTGCTCGTGCTCGACCGCGTGACCAACCCGGCGAACGTCGGGATGGTTCTGCGCAGCGCGACTGCCGCCGGTCTCGACGGCGTGCTGCTCCCCCGCCGCGGCACGCCGGCGATCGATCCGCTGGTCGTCAAGGCGTCCGCCGGGGTGGCCTTCCGTGCCCCGGTGCTGCGGGCGGCGACCGCCGAAGAGGGTTGCGCGGTGCTGCGCGACGGCGGGTTCACCGTGCTCGGACTGGCCGCTGTCGGGACGTCGTTGCTGGACGCGGACCTGCCGCGGCGGGTGGCGCTGGTGCTCGGCAACGAGACCGACGGCCTCTCGCCCGCGGTCCGCGCGCTGTGCGACGGGCTGCTGGCGATCCCGATGGAGGGCGGCGTGGAGTCGCTGAATGTTGCGAGCGCGGGCGCCGTGGCGGCGTTCGAGCTGCGGCGCCGACGGCGTCGATGACACGATTCACCTCACGGCGAGGTGACCCGGTGGTGCATCGGGGCCGCGGAGGGTCCAGAGTGGCGGTATGGGTTTCTCCGACTTCCTGAACAAGGCCAAGGACCTCGCCGACCAGCACGACGAGCAGGTCGACCAGGCCCTGGACCGCGCGGGCGAGATGGCCAAGGAGCGGTTCGCCGGCCATGACGCCCAGATCGACAGCGTCGTGGAGCGCGCCCAGCAGTACACGGGTGCCGGCGACACCACGGCCGCGGCCGCCGACCCGGCCGCGGAGGTCCCGGCGGGGCCGCCTGCCGACGTGCCCGCCGAGTCGGGCGAGGTCCCGCCTCGGTGACGATTCGTCCCTGACCACTCACCCGGGGCACTCCGGCACGGCGCCGGGGTGCCCCGGCCGCTGTGTGCGGGGACCCGACGCCCGGTCGGGCAGGGCCAGGAGGATCTCGACCTCACCGATCGTCGTGTCGGGGTCGTCGTGCAGCACACCGACCGCACCGGCCGCCCGGGCGCCGCGGATGTTCGCCCTGAGGTCGTCGACCACCACGCACTCCGCGGGGGTCAGGCCGAGCAGGGCCGCGGTGCGGCGGTAGACCTCGGGGTCGGGCTTGACGACCCCGATCGCGCCGCCGAGCACCAGCACGTCGAACAGGGCCGCGACCTCGTCGGACACCGATCCCGCCGAGGACACCAGCGCGGTGGGCCGGCCCGCCGCCCGGGCCCGGCGCGGGAGATCGCGCATGATCGCGCCGTCGGTCAGCACGCCGGCGTAGTCCATGATCAGCCCGCGGAGTGCCATGGCCGCCACCGTAGCGGTGCCGCCGTCGCTCGGCGTGGCGTCGCACCCTTCGCACGACGGTCGCAGCGTGCCCAGCAGGTGCGACCGCTCCGCCACCTGTGCCACAGCCCCGCGGCGGAGCACCGCTGAGCATCAGCCGCCAACACGTCGAGCAGCAACGGCGGCCGGACTGAGCAGCCGTCCCCAGCTCCACCGCCCACAGAGGGAGCGGCTGTCCCCGGGCCGAAGCCCGGGGCCTGCGCCGACAAGAGTCGGGTCAGCCGTCGGCCTCCGCGGCGGCGAGCACCGCGAGCAACCAGGTCCGTACGTCCGCCTCGATCTCGGGTGCCGGCCTCGGCAGCCCCGGTCCCGACGGACCCGCGCCGGCCAGGCGGGCCGCGCCCGCCGCGGTGCGGTGCACGCGCACGACGCGCCGGTCGGTGGTGTCGCGCTCGCGGCGGACCGCCGCGGCCGCCTCCAGCCGGTCCAGCACCGGGGTGATCGTGGAGGGGCCGAGCCCGACGCGCGCGGCGAGATCGCGTTGCGACGGTGCGGAACCGGTGTCGAGGGCGGCGAGCACGGCGGCGGCGGTCGGGGTGAGGCCGTGCCGGGCGGCGAGCCGGCGGTGGTGCCGGGCGACGGCGGCGCCGACCCGCGGGAGGAGCATCTCCAGCGGGCCGATGTCCACCGGGGTGCCCGGGTCGCGATGGTTCACATCAGGACCGTACGTCAGCGAATGGTGCGGGTACGTACCGTTCGGGAGCGAACGTCCCGAAAGCACCTCGGGACATCCCCGCCGCCGCGCAGGCTGCGGTCGTGACCTCAGCAGCGGCGATCCCGGCGCCGACAACGGCGCCGACGACCGACAGCCCGTCCACAGGCCCCTCGGCTCCCGATCCTGCCGTCCTCGACCCGGAGCGGGCACGCCGCCGCCCGCGACTGCGCCTCCTGCGCTACGAACCCGCTGCCGAGGAGCCGACCGGACCGCCTGCGCCTCCGGTCCGGACGCAGCCGACGGCCGTCCACACCGCTGTCCCCGACTCGACCGATAACGCGGCGTTGCGCCGGCGTGCCGAGCAGGTGCTTCGCCTGACCCTCGAGGTGCTCGACGGCAGGCGCCCCGTCGCGCAGCTCGCCGGGCACATGGAGCCCCGCGCCCTGCGGTACGTGCGTGCCGCGGTCGCCCGGCGGCCGGCGGAGCGGCAACCCTCGCGGATGACCTCGCTGCACATCGACCGGCCCTGCACGGGGGCCGTCGAGGTCGCGGCGGTGTACCGGCGCGGGCCACGGGCCCGCGCCCTGGCCGCCCGCTTCGAGCGACCGGCGAGCCCCGGCACCGCGGCTGCCCGCGAGCCACGCACCGTCCCGGGCCGACCAGCGGTCCGGTCCGGCGACCCCCGCGAGTGGCGGTGCGTCACCCTGCGTCTGCTGTGATGCAGGCTCCGGATGCAGGCTCCGCCTGCGCACGCCGGGCATGCGCCGTCACACTGTGCTCGTGGGCGCAGACGAGGGCTACCTGCTTGCCAACCAGCAGATCCACGCCGGTACGCGGTTCGAGGCGCTGGCCACCCTGTTCGACCGGTCGACCTTCAGCCATCTACAGGAGATCGGCATCGGTTCCGGCTGGCGGTGCTGGGAGATCGGCGCAGGCGGCATGTCCGTCCCGCTGTGGCTGGCCGCCCGGGTCGGGCCCACCGGTCTGGTGCTGGCCACCGACATCGACACCTCGTGGCTGGCCGGCCCCGACCCCGTTCAGATCCTGCGCCACGACGTCGGCGCCGAGGATCCGCCTGCCACCGAGCTTGACCTCGTGCACGCACGCCTGGTGCTGACGCACGTCCCGCGGCGCGCGGCCGCGCTCACGTCGATGATCGCCGCGCTGCGTTCCGGTGGCTGGATCCTGGTCGAGGACGCCGACCCCGGCCTCCAACCGCTGCTCTGCCCCGACGACCACGGCCCGGCGCAGCACCTGGCGAACCGGCTACGGTCCGGCTTCCGCACGTTGATGTCAGGACGCGACGCCGACCTCGCCTTCGGCCGCACCCTGCCCCGGCTGCTGCGCGAGCACGGACTGGTCGATGTCGCGGCCGACGCCTACTTCCCGATCACCGCGCCGGCGTGCACGACGCTGGAACGCGCCACCGTCGAACAGATCCGGGACCGGCTCATCGACGCCGGCATCGCCACCGCAGACGAGATCGACCAGCATCTCGACAACATCGCCACCGGCCAGGTTCCCGACCTCGCCACCTCACCCATGATCTCTGCCTGGGGCCGCAAGCCGTGAACGCGGCCGGGTGCGGCGCTACGGAGCGGCTCCGGGTCGGGCGGCCGTCGGCATCCCGTGACAGTGCTTGTACTTGCGGCCCGAGCCGCACGGGCACGGCCGGTTCCGCCCCGGCTCGCCGCCGCTTCGCCCCGCACCGCCGGTAGCAGGCGCGCCGCCGGAGCGGCTGCGGGTCGTGGCGCTCCCGTCCTCGCCCGGGCCGCTGTACTGCAGCTCCGCCGCCGGACGCGGGCCCCTGAACACGGTGGGCAGCGCGCTCGTGGTGGTGGCGGCATCGCCCTCGGGCGCCGCATGCCGGCCGCCCGAGCCGCTCTCGGACCGCGCCGGTACGCGGACGGTGTGTTCGCTCTGCGACGGGGCCGCCGGTGTGGCCGGGGGCGCCGGGGCGACCGCCGCATTCGGCTGCGTCTGCTCGACCGGGCGCGCCTCCTCGCCGTCGGGCTCCACCGTCGCGGCAGGCGGTGCCGCCGGCACAGCCTGGACCCGCACGTTGAACAGGTGCCCGACCGTCTCCTCCTTGATGCCCTCGAGCATCGCGGCGAACATGTCGAAGCCCTCGCGCTGGTACTCGATCAGCGGGTCGCGCTGCACCATCGCCCGCAGCCCGATCCCCTCCTTGAGGTAGTCCATCTCGTAGAGGTGCTCGCGCCACTTGCGGTCCATGACCTGCAACAGCACCTGGCGCTCCAGCTCACGCATGCCGCCCTGCGCGCCGATGACGGCGTCGATCTCGGCCTCGCGCCGGGCGTAGGCATCCCGGGCGTCCGCGAGCACGCCGTCGGCCAGCATGTCCCGGGTGAGGTCGTCGACAGTGTCGTCCACCAGCTTCGCGCGGTCCAGGCCGATCGGGTAGAGCGTGCCCAGCGCCGTCCACAACTTCTCGAGGTCCCAGTCTTCGGCGTAGCCCTCGGCGGTGGCTCCGTCGATGTAGGCGTGGACCACGTCGCCGAGCATGTGCTCGATCTGCTCCTTGATGTCCTCGCCGTCGAGCACCCGCCTGCGCTCGTCGTAGATGACCGTGCGCTGCTTGTTGAGCACCTCGTCGTACTTGAGGACGTTCTTCCGGATCTCGAAGTTCTGCTGCTCGACCTGGGTCTGCGCGCTGCGGATGGCCTTGGTGACCATTCCGGCCTCGATCGGCACGTCGTCCGGCAGGTTGAACCGATTCATGATCGACTCGACGAGCTGCCCGTTGAACCGCCGCATGAGCTCGTCACCCAGCGACAGGTAGAACCGCGACTCGCCGGGGTCGCCCTGGCGACCGGAGCGGCCGCGGAGCTGGTTGTCGATCCGGCGCGACTCGTGCCGCTCGGTGCCCAGCACGTACAGGCCACCGGCGCCACGCACCTCCTCGGCCTCGGCCGCGGCCTGCGCCTTCATCGTCTCGACGATCTCGTCCCAGGCCGCCTCGTACTCCTCGCGCCGCTCGACCGGGTCCAGGCCGCGGCTGCGCAGCTCGACGTCTGCGAGGAACTCGGGGTTGCCGCCGAGCACGATGTCCGTGCCGCGACCGGCCATGTTCGTCGCGACCGTCACCGCACCCGCGTGCCCGGCCTGCGCGATGATCGCGGCCTCGCGCGCGTGCTGCTTCGCGTTGAGGACCTCGTGCGGCACCTGCAGCTGGACGAGCAGCTTCGCCAGATACTCGGACTTCTCGACGCTCGTGGTGCCGACGAGGACCGGCTGGCCGTTCGCGTGCTTCTCCGCGATGTCGGCCGCGACGGCCGCGAACTTCGCCTCTTCGGTCTTGTAGATGAGGTCTGCCTGGTCCGCCCGGACCATCGGCTTGTTCGTCGGGATCGGCAGCACGTTCATCTTGTAGATCTGGTGCAGCTCGGCCGCCTCCGTCTGGGCCGTGCCGGTCATCCCCGAGAGCTTCGTGTAGAGGCGGAAGTAGTTCTGCAGCGTGATGGTGGCCAGGGTCTGGTTCTCCGCCTGGACCTCCACGCCCTCCTTCGCCTCGATCGCCTGGTGCAGGCCCTCGTTGTAGCGGCGGCCGGCGAGCACGCGCCCGGTGAACTCGTCGACGATGAGCACCTGGCCGTTCGTGACGATGTAGTCCTTGTCGCGCTTGAACAGCTCCTTGACCTTCAGCGCGTTGTTCAGATACCCGACGAGCGGGGTGTTCGCGGCCTCGTAGAGGTTGTCGATCCCGAGCTGGTCTTCGACCAGCGCGACGCCCTCCTCGGTGACGCCCACGGTGCGCTTGCGCTCGTCCACCTCGTAGTGGACGTCGCGCTCGAGCATCGGCGCCATCCGCGCGAACTCCTGGTACCACCGTGCGCTCTGCTCGGCGGGCCCCGAGATGATCAGCGGGGTGCGCGCCTCGTCGATGAGGATCGAGTCGGCCTCGTCGACGATGGCGAAGTTGTGGCCGCGCTGCACGAGATCGGCCTTCTGCCACGCCATGTTGTCGCGCAGGAAGTCGAAGCCGAACTCGTTGTTCGTGCCGTAGGTGATGTCGGCCGCGTACTGCTCGCGCCGCACCGCGGGCGGCATCTCGGAGAGGATCACCCCGACCGACAGGCCCAGGAAACGGTGGATGCGGCCCATGTTCTCCGCGTCCCGCTTGGCCAGGTAGTCGTTGACCGTGACCAGGTGCACGCCGTCCCCGGCGATCGCGTTCAGGTAGGCGGGGAGCACCGAGGTGAGCGTCTTGCCCTCACCGGTCTTCATCTCCGCGATGTTGCCCAGGTGCAGTGCCGCGCCGCCCATGAGCTGCACGGGGAAGTGGCGCTGACCGATCGTGCGCACCGCGGCCTCGCGGGCCACGGCGAACGCCTCCGGCAGCAGCTCGTCCAGGCCCTCGCCGTCGGCGTACCGGGCACGGAACTCGTCGGTCTTCGCACGCAGCTCCACATCGGTGAGCTTCTCGACCTCCGGCTCGAGCGTGTCGATGTGCGCGGCGATCTTTCCCAGCCGCTTCACCATCTTCGTCTCGCCGGCGCGGAGCAGGCGGGTGAACAACGGCACGGTCGACCTCATCTCCCGGTCGGGTCAGGACTGCAGAGCAGCACCGGGCACCGTGCACCGGCGCCCCTGCCCGACCAGGGTAGCGAAACCGCAACAGGGGCCCGTGGCAACGCCGACGGGCCCCCGCGGGTCAGTGCGACAGGCGGATCACCCCGTAGTCGTAGCCCTTGCGCCGGTAGACAACCGACGGTGCGCCGGTCTCGCTGTCGGAGAACAGGTAGAAGTCGTGTCCGACCAGCTCCATGCGCGACAGCGCGTCGTCGACGCTCATCGGGTGCGCGGTGTGCACCTTGCGGCGGACGATGCGGCCGGGGCGGTGCTCGTCGAACTCGGCGGCGTCGTCGTCCGCGGAGATCTCCGCCTCGATATCGACCGAGCCGTTCATCAGATCGGGGGGAGCTTCGAGCCCGGTGTCCAGCGCGTGGTGCGGACCGGGCACCTCGACGTCGACGTCGCCCGACGCGTCCAGCAGCAGTGTCTGGCCGTCACCGCCCCGGCCGACGAGCACGGTCGAGCGACGCGCGGTGATGCGGCGCCGGTCGTGGGAGCGCCGCATCCGGGCCTCGAGCTTGGCGATCGCCGCGTCCAACGCGGAGTAGAAGTCCTGCGCGCACGCCTCGGCCCGCGCTACGGGGCCGCAGCCCCGACCGGTGATCTCGACTCGCTGGCAGTTCTTCAGCTGGCGCCGGTTGCGCTCATGAAACAGCTCCACCTCCAGCCCGACGATCTTGTGGTCGTAGCGCTCCAACCGCTCGACCTTCTCGGCGACGCGCACCCTGAAATGCTCGGGGACCTCGACGTTCCGGCCGGTCACGACAATCTCCACTCGGACTCCTCGCTCTCTCACGGGGCGGGCATCGGAGGACGAACACGAAGGGAGCTCGACTTCGGGAGCAACCATGGGTGGTCCCTCCTGGAAGGCCCGTCCAGGTTCCTGACGGAGCAGCACCGACCGTATCGCTCATCACAGTCCGGCAACAGATCCGAGCTTCGAGTGACCCCGATCGGTGCAAGTGCGACAGTACGTCATTCTTCCGGCACCCAACGGGTATTTCTTGATGTTGTCGGAGTGGTTGCGTCGGCCAGGACGACCGCCACAGCAACGGCGCGCCTCGCACCCATGAGGGCGGCCCGGCAGGCCCGAAGCGTCGATCCTGTGGTGACGACGTCGTCCACGAGGATCACCGCTGCATGCGCCGGGGGCAGTGTCCGGGCGTCGACGCGGAGCCGCCCGGACAGGTTCGCGACGCGCGCCGCGGCGTCCAGCCCGACCGAGTCGCGCGCCCGCCGGCCGAGCCGCAGCGCGGGCGCCACCTGCAGCCCGGCGTCGGCGCGGGCCAGGTGCCGGCACAGCCGGAGCACGTGGTCACCCCCGCGGGCACGCGCTGCGGCCGGCCGGGACGGCGCGGGCACCAGCCACGCCGGCGCCGGACCCGCGGCCTGCGCGAGCGCGGGTAGGAGCAGCGCGGCCAGTGGGCCGGCGAGATCTCGCCGACCGCGCTCCTTGTACGCGAGCACCGCCGTGCGCAGCGGCCCGTGGTACCGGCCGGCCGCGACGACCGGCGGGCCACCGGGCAGCATCGGCCACCGGGGCGGGCCGAGCCGGGCCGCGCAGCCGGTACACCACCCCGGCCCCGGTGTGGCGCAGCCACCGCAGGACCCGGGCAGGAGCAGATCGAGCAGCGCGGCGAGCAGAATTCGGGGCGACAGCGACGGAGCAGCGTCCGGGGAGGTGGGCATGCCGCGAGCGTGCCGCACCGGGACGACGAAACCCGGGCGACGACCGCCGG
>JAEUJO010000236.1 GCA_016794615.1 Pseudonocardia sp.
GGCGCGGTTCGTGAAGAACGTCCGCGTTCTCACCTTCAAGGACGTGAACGTCGAGGAGCTCGACAAGCCGGACCTCCGGCTGCCGGGCGACGGACCGTTCGGCTCCTGACGCCCGTCCTGTGGATCAACGCCGCCAGGCGGGGATCCACCGGTGGAACCGTTAGCACAGCACACCGACGTTCCCGGGCGCTTGGGTGTCGGCTGGTCCCGGTTGTCCCCATGCGGGCACGGCCGTCCACAGGAGATGACCAAGTCTGTCGGACGGCCCCCGCTGCCCCGATCGTGGACCCATGGCAGCGAAGGACGAGCTGGGGCGCCGCGGCGAGGACGAGGCGGTGCGCTACCTGGAGCAGCGCGGGCTGGTGGTGCTCTCCCGGAACTGGCGATGTCGCGATGGTGAGCTGGACGTGGTCGCGGTGGACGGCGACCGGCTGGTGGTGGTCGAGGTCAAGACGCGGTCGGGCACGCGGTTCGGCGAGCCCGCCGAGGCCGTCACACCCCGCAAGATCGCGCGCATCCGCAGGCTGGCGCAGGCCTGGCTGACCGCGCATCACGTGCGGTGGTGCGGGGTCCGGTTCGACGTGATCGCCGTGCTCATGGAGCCGGACCGGCCCGCGGCGTTGCAGCACTACGTGGCGGCGTTCTAGATGGGGCTGGCGCGGGCATGGTCGGTGGCGTTGCGCGGCGTCGAGGGGCACGTGGTGGAGATCGAGGCCGACATCGGGGGCGGCTTGCCCGGGGTGCACCTGGTCGGCCTGCCGGATGCCGCACTGCAGGAGTCGCGCGACCGGGTGCGGGCGGCGGTGGTCAACTCCGGGCGCACGTGGCCGAACGAGCGGGTGGTCCTGGCGCTCTCGCCCGCGACGCTGCGGAAGGCCGGGAGCGGGTTCGACCTCGGGCTCGCCTGCGGCGTGCTTGCGGCGGCAGGGGTGGTCGAGCAGCGCGCGCTGGACGGCACCGTACTGGTGGGGGAGCTGGCGCTGGACGGGCGCCTGCGGGCGGTGCGCGGCGTGCTGCCGTGCCTGCTCGCGGCGCGCACCGCGGGTGTCCGCCGCGTGGTGGTGCCCGAAGACGCGCTGTCCGAGGCGGCGCTCGTCGACGGGATCGACGTGTACGGTGCGGCGACGCTCGGCCAGGTGCTCGCCTGGTTCGAGGGGGCGCCGGTGCTGGCGCGGCCGAGCCCACCACCCGCCCTGCCGGCCGCACCGCTGCACGACCTCGCGGATGTCGTGGGGCAGGACGACGCCCGCCGGGCGCTGGAGGTCGCGGCGGCGGGCGGGCACCACCTGCTGCTGGTCGGGCCACCCGGTACGGGCAAGACGATGCTCGCGCAGCGGATCGCCGGGCTGCTGCCCGAGCTCTCCCCGGACGAGGCGCTGGAGCTCGCCGCCATCCGCTCGGTCGCGGGCGTGCTGCCCGCGGAGGGGCTCACCCGCACGCCGCCGTTCGTGGCGCCGCACCACTCGACGTCGATGGCTGCACTGGTCGGCGGCGGGAGCGGGCTCGCCAAGCCGGGCGCGGTGTCGCTCGCGCATCGGGGCACGCTCCTCATGGATGAGGCGCCGGAGTTCAAGAGCCACGTCCTCGACGCGCTGCGCACCCCCCTGGAGGAGGGCGAGGTCCGGCTCGCCCGGGCCGAGGGCATCGTGCGCTATCCCGCCCGGTTCCAGCTCGTGCTCGCGGCGAACCCGTGCCCGTGCGCGCCCGCGCACGACCGCGACTGCGTGTGCCCGTCGCTCGTCCGACGCCGCTACCTCGGGCGCCTGTCCGGGCCCCTGCTCGACCGCGTCGACCTGCGCGCCCGCATGTATCCGGTCACCGCCCTGTCCGTGGTCGGCATGCCGGCCGAGGACACGGCGACGGTCCGCACCCGGGTCATGGCCGCGCGTGCGGCCGCCGCGGACCGGTGGGCGGCGTACGGCTGGCGGTGCAACGGCGACGTGCCCGGTCCCGCGTTGCGGGCCCACTTCGCGCTGCCGGCCTCGGTGGTCCGGCCGCTGGACGCCGGGCTGCGGAGCGGCGAGCTGACGGCACGCGGTGCGGACCGGGCGTTGCGGGTCGCCTGGACGGTCGCGGACCTGCAGGGTCTCGCCCGGCCGGACCGCGACAGCGTCGAGCAGGCGCTGTACTTCCGGGACCGGAGGGCGGCATGACCGGCCGGCAGCCCCCCACGGGCGGGGCGCAGCGTCACCCGCTGCCCGCCACGGTCGCCCCGGCTCTGGCCCCGGCCGTCGGGGTCGGGACGGGTCGGCCTGCGGTGGAGGTGCTCCGCGCGCGGGCATACCTGTCGCGGGTGGCCGAGCCGCCGGCACCGGCCCTCGCCGCATTCGTCGAGGTCCTCGGGCCGGTGGCAGCCGCGGCGCGGGTCCAGGCAGGCGACGTGCCCGGCCCCGTCGCCGGGGAGACCGCGGCCCGCCGCACGACCGACCGGGCCGAGGCGGACCTGGAGGCCGCCCACGATGCCGGAGCGCGGTTGCTCGTTCCCGAGGACGGGGCCTGGCCGCGGGCTGCGTTGGCTCCCTGCCTGCTTGCAGGCGTACCGGCGCTCGCCCCGCCGGTGGCCCTCTGGGTGCGGGGCCCCCGGCGGGCCGCCGAGCTGAGCGAGCGGGCGGTCGCCGTGGTCGGGGCGCGGGCCGCGACGAGCTACGGCACCCACGTGGCGGGGGAGCTCGGTGCGGGGCTCGCCGCGGCCGGCGTGACGGTCGTCTCCGGAGCGGCGATCGGGATCGACGGGGCAGCCCATCGCGGCTCCCTCGCCGTGGACGGTGCCACGGTCGCGGTCCTCGCCTGCGGCGTCGACCGCGTCTATCCGGCCGCGCATGCCACCCTGCTCGAGCGGATCGCCGCCACCGGGCTCGTCGTGAGCGAGTACCCGCCGGGCAGCGTACCGGCGAGGCACCGCTTCCTGGTGCGCAACCGGCTGATCGCGGCACTCGGCGCGGGAACGGTCGTCGTCGAGGCGGCGCTGCGGAGCGGGGCGCAGCGCACCGCGACCGACACCGAGGCGTTGGGCCGGGTCGTCATGGCAGTGCCGGGCCCGGTCACCTCGGGCCCGTCGGCCGGCTGCCATCAGCTGATCCGCGACGGAGCGCTGCTGGTCACGAGCACGGACGACGTGTTGGAGGCAGTCGGACGCCTCGGCGCGGACCTGGCACCGGAGCCGGGTCTGCCCGCGCGCGCCACGGACGGGCTCGGCCGGGCCGCGGCGCTGGTGCACGATGCCCTGCCTGCCCGCGGGGCACGCGACACTCGGTGGCTGGTGCGGGAGTCCGGCCTGCCGCCGGACGGCATCCGTGCCGCCTTGACGGAGCTCGAACGGCGCGGCCTCGCGCGGTGCTGCGACGGCATGTGGCAGCTGGCCCGGCCGGGAGGCGGGGGATGAAGCCGCCCCGTGGACGGCGGTACAGCGCCGGCTCCGCCGCACGCTCGACGTCGGCGCCGGAGCGGTTAACCGAGCTCTGCGCGGACGGCGCGGACCGCTGGCGGCGCGACTCCTGGTACGACCGGTACCGCGCGACGTCGAGCACGGGCTGCACGGCGCCGCCCGCCACCACGTCGACGGCGCGAACCTCGGCGACCGCGCCGATGCGTACCTCGCGGTCGGCGGCATCCCGCCCGAGGGCGCGACTGAGGGCCACGGGCTGTGGCA
>JAEUJO010000244.1 GCA_016794615.1 Pseudonocardia sp.
TCACGGACGCTGGTCAGGCGGTGGTAGCGGTCGCCGTCGATCTCCAGTGCGAGCACCATACGGCCCGGCAGGTCGGGATCGGCCAGGGCGAAGTCGATGCGGTAGCCCGACTCGCCCCACTGTGGCGTCGCTGGGATCTTCCGCTTCTCCAACGCATCCAGCACGTCGCGTTCCAACGGGTTCAGCTCATATGCCGTGGCCCGGCCGATTTCCCGGGGGCGGGTGGCCGTGCCTGCCCACTCAAGGTACCGACGCAGAACCTTCGGCCCCTTCGTCGGCGAAGTCGTCGCCATGTCCTCGTGGGTGAACGCGCTGACCACCTGCATCCGGCGCCGGGCCCGGGTCACCGCCACGTTCAGCCGCCGTTCACCACCCTCATGGTTGATCGGTCCAAACTGCATCCGCAACCGCCCGTCGACCCCTTTCGAGCGGCCCATGCTGAGGATGATCGTGTCGCGCTCGTCGCCCTGCACCATCTCCAAGCTCTTCACGAACAAGCGCCGTCGCGGCCCGTCCATCCGGGCGCGGAACTCCCCGAGCGTGGGGTGTGTGCGGGCCGCTTGCTGCAGCGCGGCTTCGACCCGGTCCATGTGCTGCGTATTCGCTGTGATGATGCCCAACGAATCGTTCGGGTGTCGGGTGGCGTGCTCGACCGCCAGCTCGACGACCCGTCCGACCTCCTCGTCGACCAGCCCGGCCGTACCGGGTGCGGCGAGCCCCGAGACGACGTGCAACCGCAGCGGCGGCTCGGCCGCCCGGCCGGGGAAGGTGACCAGGTCTCGGTGGTAGAACTCCTCGTTGGAGAAGGCGATGAGCCGTTCGTCCTCGCTGCGGTAGTGCCAGCGCAACCGCTCGGTGTTCCGCACGAAGGTGGACAGGCAGGTCAGAAGAGACTCGAAGTCGGCGACCCGCGGCGGAGGCGGCGCATCATCGCCCGCCTGGTCGTCGGGCTTCGATGGCACCGCCGCCGGCGAGTGTCCGGAAGTAGGCGCTGGGCGGCAGTTGCTGGTGGTCGCCGGCCACGACCAACTGGCGGCCTCGCATGATCGAGGTCATCGCGTCGACTGCCTCGACCTGGCTCGCCTCGTCGAAGATCACGATGTCGAAGAGCTGTCTAGCGGGCAGGAGCCGGCTGACCACGATCGGTGACATAGCCCAACACGGTCGGGCGGCGAGCAACACGTCCGGGGCGGCCGTGACGAGCTTGCGCACCGTCATGTGGCCGCGTTTGCGGTTGGCCTCGCCGAGCACGGTCGCGTTCTGGTCCGGATGCATGTCACGGGCGTCGCGCAGCTGCTCGGCGACCCGGCGCCGGATCCGCTCGGCGTTGAGCCCCAGATGCGCGCGGTCGAGATCGCAGAACGATGCGACCACTGCGTCGTGCTGGCGGGCGCTGAATGTGGCCAGCTCGGGGGTGTCGAGCCGGAAGCGGTCGAGCAGCGACCTGAACCACACGTAGCGCAGCGCGTCCTGGGCCACCTGCGGTTCGGCGTCGCGACGGGCTAGCCCGTCGAGCAGGCCGCCGAGGCCGTGCTGTTCGAGGAGCGTGCTGATCCGCATCAGGTCGGGCAGCTTGAACAGCATGTCCTCATCGGCGCGCAGTTGTTCGAGCCGGGCGGCCAGCTCGTCGACCGGCAGGTTCTCCGGCCCGTCCAACCGGACGGTCATCGCGATGGCGGCGATCGTGTCCCGCAGCTCGGCGAACTGCTCATACGCACCGTCGAGGCCGACGAAACCCGGCTCGGCCGTGGGATCGTCGGCCAGCTCACGCCACGTGGCTCGCTCGGTATCCGCCGCGGCCAGCTCAGCGAACAGCACCTCGCGGGTGCAGCGCCCGTCCCGGCGGCGAGCCATGGCCATTCGGCGCAGCTGGTAGCGGCGCCACCAGCCGTCGGTCGAGGGGTAATCGGCGCGACGGTTCTTCGGGCAGGCGGCCGCACACCACGCACCCAGCTCGTCGCCGTAGATGTCAGCGCTGTATTGCCCGGTGGTTCGCTCCACCGCGGTGAGCAGGCCGATGACCCGCTGCCAGCCGGCGAGGTCGACCGGTGCCCGCAGCCCGGCCCCCACCACCAGCTGCCGAAGTGTGCGCTGGCTGTCGCACCACGCCCTCCCGGTCACGGCGTCGAGCCGAGCCAGCATCTGTTCGGCCTCGGTCCTGTCCCGTACCTCCGCGCCTGACCACACCGACTCCCCACGTCGCACCGCGAAACCGCCACTGTTCACAAACTGGGACAGCTCACGACACAGCCTCTCGACCGTGCTGCGGTCGAGGCGCTCCAGATCGCCACGCCGAAGGCGGAGGTCTGTGCCGGCCTGCTCGGGCAGGTCGTGCAACGCCACGATCACCTCGTAGGCACACAGTCCCCACGGGCCACGCTTCTCGTGCATCCGTTCCTCGTGCTGGACGAGGGCCCGTCGGGCCGCGGTCAGCTCACGGTGCAGGTCGTCGACGTCCGGACGTGTGGCGGTCCCCGCGCGGACGAGCGACGCCGCGACCTGGCTCGCCACCTCACGTCGGGTCCGGTCGCCGTGCAAGTCGAAGACGAGCTCGGTCAGACCGCAATCGGCCAACCGCTCGGTCACGGCCTCGATCGCTGCACGCTTCTCGGCGACGAACAGCACGCTCTTCCCGGCGGCAGCCGCCGAGGCGATCGCGTTGGCGATGGTCTGGCTCTTGCCGGTACCGGGCGGGCCCTGGATCACGACGTGACGGCCGCCGAGGATCGCCTGCAACGCCCGATGCTGCGAGGAATCGGCCGGATGCACGAGGAACTCATCCACAGGCGCGACGTCGTCGGACTCGTGCACGGCCTGGGCGCCGCTGATGTCGCTCAACGACGCAACGGCAGCCTGGTCCCCTGCTGCGGCGGCGATGACGTCGTGCTGGGCGAGCAGGTCGACCGAGCTGCGCAGGTCCTCAACCATAGGCAGCTTGTCGAAGGCGAAGCCGCCGATGACGATTCGGGACTCCAGCTCGACCGCCCCACCGCCTGTGCCGAGCTGTTCCCGGAGAGCGTCGTGGACGGCCTGGACCTGCCCGGCGCCATCGGTGCTCTGGGCAAGGGCCGCGGTCAGAGCAGCAGTCACGTCGTCGATCTGCAAGTCGACTCCGAAATGGTCCCGCAGTGCGACCAGCAGCACCGGGTTGATCTCGGCCTCCTGATCGACCTCCAACACGTAGTCGGCCTCCGTGGCCGTGCGTGCCTCGATCCGCACCGGATGCAAGAGCAACGGCGCACGCAACGGCCGCATCGCCCGTGGCCTCCGACCAGCAGGCGGCTCCACGCGTATCAGCCCGCGCGCGAGCCGTCCGATCTCGAGGCCCTGTTCCTCCGCCACCATGACGATGCGTCGCCGCAGCGTCCTCGCTCGATCCAGCGCCGCGCCCAGCGCATCCCGGTCGACCACCAGCGTGGAGAGCAACGTTCGTCGGCCTGCAAGCAGATTCGCCATCGCGTCCGGCTCGGCGTTGGTGAGGTCGATCGTCTGGGTCCGCGTGTCCTTGTAGTGGAGCAGAGTGTTGGCCGGACCGAAATCGATGATCTCGCGTGCCCACTGCTCGGACTTCTGACGAACCAGGTCCAGCCTCCCCATCGGCACGGTCGGCATCCCCTCCGTCTGCGACAGCCGGCTGCAACGCGGCGCCCACCGATGGTGAGCCTTCAACGGTAACTGCAGGTGTTGCTGCCGTCACGCGGCCGAACGGACGCACGA
>JAEUJO010000261.1 GCA_016794615.1 Pseudonocardia sp.
GGGGCACTCACAGCTGACACACATCGAACCGTCATGTGCCGCCCATCTCGCAGGTAACGATGGGAGTTGTGCCGTCCCACAGTCATGGCTTGTCGCTGCTGACAGGCTGGCTTCCGGTCACCCTCCAGGTCGTGACGGCGCTCGTCCTGGTCGCGGTCGTGGTACGCCGTGCGCCGCAGCGCTGGTACCTGCTGTGGCTGCCGGCGGCAGCGGTCGCGGGTGCCGGGGTGGCGGTGCTGGTGCGCGGCCGCCTCGCAGCCGACGGGGTGACCGACGATCCCGCGCCCCTGGCCTTGTGGATCTGGGTGGCAGTGGCGGTCACGGCCACGCTGGTGGCGGTCGTCGGCTGGCCGGGCGCGCGGTGGTGGCGGCGCTCCCTCGCGATACTCGCCGTGCCGCTGACACTGCTGTGCACCGGATCCGCACTCAACAGCTGGGTCGGCTACTTCCCCACCGTCCAAGTGGCATGGGGAGCAGCCACCGCCGGGCCGATGCCCGACCAGGTCACCGACGCCCAGCTGGCCGCCATGACCGCCGCCCCGACACCGCCGGTGAACGGCGCGCTCGTCGGGGTCGACATCCCGGACACCGCCAGCAACTTCGCCCACCGCGAGGAGTACGTCTACCTGCCGCCCGCCTGGTTCACCGGCACCGACAACCATCCCGCCCTCCCGGCCGTGATGATGATCGGCGGCGAGTTCAACACCCCGACCGACTGGATCCGCACCGGCAACGCGATGTCAGTGATCAACTCCTACGCAGGGGCACACGGCGGATCCGCACCGATCGTGGTGTTCGTCGATTCCGGTGGCACCTTCAACAACGACACCGAGTGCGTCGACGGCCCGCGAGGCAACGCCGCCGACCACCTCACCGAGGACGTGCGGCCCTACGTGATCTCCCGCTTCGGCGCCTCCGCAGCACCGGCGAGCTGGGCCGTCGTCGGCTGGTCCATGGGCGGCACCTGCGCCGCCGACCTCGCCGTGACCCACCCGGAGCTGTTCGGCACCTTCGTGGACATCGCCGGTGACCTCGGCCCCATGGTGGGCGACAAGGCGCAGACCATCGCCCGGCTCTACGGCGGCGACGCGGCCCGATGGGCCCAGTTCGACCCGCTCACCGTGCTGGCCGGGCACGCCCCCTACCCCGACACCGCGGGCTGGTTCGCCAACGGCGACGGCACCACCGCCGGGGGCACGGGCGCGGGCCGCGGGAACGGCCGCCCACCCGCTGCGCACCGGCCCGGCGCGGACGGTGTCAGGTTCGGCGGCCGCGACAGCGGCAACCAGATCCAGGAGGCGACCCAGCTCTGCACGGCGATGACCGCCGACCGGATCACCTGCACCCAGCACACCGTGCCCGGCGGACACACCTGGCAGGTCGCGGCCACGAGCTTCGCCGACGCGTTCCCCTGGGTCGTGAGCCGGGTCGACGGGCCACAGCCACCGCGGTCATGAGCACACCACGCCGGCCGGGTCGGCACCTCAACCACCCCGGCCGAGGTGCTCCCGACGTCACCGGTTGAGACGTTCGGGCCATCGGGGGCACGTCGGCTGGTGGCGCTCCCCTGCGAGGAACTCATCCCACTCCGCCTGGCTGAGGTTGCGGCCGACGAGGTCGCAGAGGCGCTCCACCTGCCGGTCGACGTCGCGGTCCCAGAGGTAGGCGGGGGTGAACTGGACGACGCCGTTGGCGTCGCCGGTCGCGAGTGAGCTGCCGTCGGGGGCGATCGCGAGCCCGTCGATGCGACGGTCCCGGACCGGTAGTGGATCGCCGAGCGCCCGCCCGGTGGCGGCGTCCCAGAATCGGAGCGCGCCGAGGTCACCGGCCGTCGCGAGGGTCCGGCCGTCGGGGGTGAAGGCGAGGTTGCGCACGGCGCCGACGTCACCCTTGAACGGGCCGGCACGAACTGTTCGACCGGCAACATCCCACAACGTGACGGTCCCGGTGAGCGCACCGACGGCGAGGGTCTGCCCGTCCGGGCTCAACGCGATACCGGAGACCGGGTTGGCCAGTGAGATCTCCCCGAGCCGGACGGCTCGGCCCCGAGGTCGTCCATCACGAACGGAAACGGCCCTGCGATCGCGAGCTTCGCGTCGCGGCTGAACGCGAGCCCGGTGATCGGGCCCGGTACCGACATCGTCAGTTCCCGCTCGAGGGACCGCCGCGCCACGTCCCACACCCGCAGGTGCCCGACGTCGTCGGCGGTCACGAGCGACTCGCCGCCCGGGGCGAATGCGACGGCCTCGACCTCCCCGGGATGCCCGGCGAGCTCGCCGGCCGGCGAGCCGTCCGCGACGTTCCACAGCCGGATGACGTGGTCCTCGCCGCCGGATGCGAGCGATCCTCCGTCGGGGCTGAACGACACCGCCTTCACGGTGCCGGTGTGCCCTGCCAGCGCTCGGGCTCGGGTGCGGGTCGCGAGGTCCCAGAGCCGGAGCTCGCCCCCGGTCCCGGCGACGGCGAGCACCGACCCGTCGGGGCGATAGGCGAGATCTCGCAGGCTCTGGTCGTGGACCAGGGGTTTCCCGCGATCGGCTGTGTCCCACACACGGACAGTCCCGTCCCAGCTGCCGGAGACGAGCGTCCCATCCGGCGCGAACGCCACGTCCGACACCCAGTTCGTGTGCCCGGACAGCGGCATACCGAGCACTTCCCGGGTTCCTACGTCCCACAGCCGGATGGTGCGGTCGCGCCCGGCGCTCGCAACGACCAGCCCGTCCGGACCGACCGCGATCGATGTGACCGGACCGTCGTGCCCGATGAACGGCTCACCGACGGGGCTACCGTCCTCGACATCCCACAGCCGAAGCGTGCCGTCGTCACTGGCCGAGAAGAGGAACTGGGTCCCCGCGACGAACGTGAGGCTCGTGATGCCGTCGGTATGGCCGGTCAGGACGACCGGGTCGCGGCCGGCATCCGGATGGATGACGCTGATGGTGCCGTCGTCGCTGCCTGCGGCCACCACCAGCCGCCGGTTCACGGCGACGGCACGCACCTCCGTGGTGCCGACGCGCACGGGCGCAGCAACCGTCGTGCGCGTCGCGACGTCGTAGACCCGGATCGTGTTCGCGCCGCCGTAGGCGACGAGCACCCGGCCGTCCGCGGCAAAGGTGATGCCGTGTGACTGTGTGCCCCCCAGGCCACCGCCGGTGTCGTCGTCGGCGATCGGCTCCCCCAACGGGGTGCGCGTCGCGACGTCCCACAGGTGGATGGTGCCGGTGGCCGCCGCGGCGAGGATCGTGCCGTCCGGCGAGAACGCCACATCCCGGGGAAACACGGTGGTGCGCAGCGGTTCCCCGACCTGCACGCGGCTCGACGTGTCATACACCCGGACGAGTCCACTCTGCTCGGCAGCGGCGAAGAGCCGGCCGTCCGGGCTCATCGCGGTGGCGAGAACGACGTCACCGGTACCGTAGAGGGTCTGCAGGAGGTCGGCGTTGCGCTGCACCGCGGCGACCACACTGCTCTCGGCGAGCTCCGGGTCGATGCCCGCGGCCTCGACCGCGAGCAGCGTGCCCCGATCGGTCGCGCCGTCGAGGTCGAGGGCGGACTGCGCGATGAGCTGGCGGGCCAGTGCCCGCCCGGCGTTCCGGTCGGCGAACCACGCCCCCACCACGGCCGCGACCGTGAGCAGGACCAGCACCACGACGGTGGTCGCGACCGTTCGCCGGGTAGCGCGATGGCGCCGCACGTCCTCGCCCTCAAGGTCGTCCTTGCTCACGCCGTGCAACGGCGCGGCGAGATCAGCGACGGCGGCCCGGAAGCGGCTGTGCCGCAGGTCCAGCTCCTCGGCAGAACGGGCCCACCGCAGGTCGACGAAGCGGGGCTCCTCAGCGAACACCTCCCGCAGCGCCGGTGGCACCGCCGTGGACGCGGCGTCGAACCCGCTGGCCTCCTCGTCCCACTCCCACGTGCCCTCGGTGACGACCGGCAGGATCGTCCCGGCCGGCTTGGTCGCACACCAGCGCCGGATCTCCTTGTCGACCCATGACGACGCCGCCGCCCTCGGCGAGGCGAGCAGGATCAAGTAGCGCGAGCGGTCCATCGCCGCAGTGATCGACGTCCACAGGCCCGGGTTCGCGGCGAGCGAGGTGTCATCGCGGAACACCGCAAGCGCCCGACGCCGCCACCACGGCCGAGAAAAGTTCTGCAGACCGCTCTGCAAGGCGGGTGCCAGACGGCCGTCGGCCGTGCGGCTGTAGGAGAGGAACGCGTCGTAGACGATCCCGGTCGGCTGCGGACTCATCGCGCCTGTACTCGCACCGCCCC
>JAEUJO010000338.1 GCA_016794615.1 Pseudonocardia sp.
GCGCGGTCCACCCGGCGGTGGAAGCGCTCGCCCGCCTTGCCGCCCAGCACCGCGGCCGGCACGGAGCCGACCACCGCGACGGCGACCAGCAGCATCCCGGTGGTCGTGACGTCGGCCAGGCTGGTGGGCAGGGCCGGCAGCGAGACGCGGTTGAGCACGTCGTACTGCGCGCCGACGAACGCCGCGACCACCGTGAGCACCACCGTGGCGACGGCACCGACGACCCACGACAGGAAGCCGTTGCGGGCGCCGTCGAACCGGGCCAGCCGACCGGTGACGTACCCGCCCGTGTAATAGGAGACGAGCAGCACGGCGACGGTGGCGACGCTGCCGATGGCGGGATCGGCGCCGACCGCCGCGGTCACGGCACCCGTGAGCACGCCGAGCAGCACGGTGAGGCCGACGGCGACGAGCCAGCCGAAGAACGCCGACCCGAGCTTGGCGCCGCCGTAGCGCTCGTGCTGCAATGCCCGCGCGTCGGCGAGGACGCCGCGTCCCGCGTAGTGCCGGCGCAGTGCGCCGGGCTCCGCCGGGTCGGCGGCGCCGCCGAGGAGCGCGGGTGCGGTACGCACGCTCGCCCGGTCCGCGGCGACCGTGAGGCCCGTCGGGCCGTCGTCGGTCGCGCCGTCGAGCGGCACCAGCCGGCGCTTGCCGAAGGTCGACCGGACGACACCCCACCCGCCGGGTGAGCCGCTGTCGCCGGGGCGCACCACGACGAGCCTGCCCAGATAGCTGCCGTCCCGGCCGCGCACCGTGCGGCCCGTCCGGCCCGCATCCCCGGCCGGAGCCGGCTCCGCCTGCGTCATGGGACCACACCTCCCTCGTTCGAGTGCCCGGTTCACCGATCGGGGAAACGAATCGCATGTGGACGGTGTGCGGGTCGTCCCGACCGGCTCCGACGTGGATGCGGGGACCTACCCGCGCCCGTGGGACGATGAGGAGGTCCCGACCTGAATGGATCTCCTACGTGACGACGTTCGCCGACAAGACGTTCACCCCGCCGGCGCAGATCCGGAACTTCTGCATCATCGCCCACATCGACCACGGCAAGTCGACGCTGGCCGACCGCATGCTGCAGCTCACCGGTGTCGTCGAGGAGCGGGACATGCGCGCGCAGTACCTCGACCGCATGGACATCGAGCGCGAGCGCGGCATCACGATCAAGGCCCAGAACGTCCGGTTGCCGTGGAAGGTCGGCGACGAGGAGATCGTCCTGCACCTCATCGACACCCCCGGCCACGTCGACTTCACCTATGAGGTGAGTCGCGCGCTGGAGGCGTGCGAGGGCGCGGTGCTGCTCGTCGACGCGGCGCAGGGCATCGAGGCGCAGACGCTCGCGAACCTCTACCTGGCGCTGGAGAAGGACCTCACGATCATCCCGGTCCTCAACAAGATCGACCTGCCTGCCGCGGACCCCGACCGCTACGCCGCGGAGATCGCGCACATCATCGGCTGCGAGCCGGGCGACGTGCTGCGGGTCAGCGCCAAGACCGGCCAGGGCGTGCGCGAGCTGCTCGACGAGGTCGTGGCCCGCGTCCCGCACCCGGAGGGGAACGCGGATGCGCCGGCCCGGGCGATGATCTTCGACTCGGTCTACGACACCTACCGCGGCGTCGTCACCTACATCCGCGTCGTCGACGGCCGGATCACGCCGCGCGAGCGAATCAAGATGATGTCCACCGGCGCCACGCACGAGCTGCTCGAGGTGGGCATCGTCTCGCCGGAGCCCAAGCCCAGCGTCGGCTTGGGCGTCGGTGAGGTCGGCTACCTCATCACCGGCGTGAAGGACGTCCGCCAGTCCAAGGTCGGCGACACCGTCACCAGCCAGCGACACGGGGCGACGGAGGCGCTGTCGGGCTACCGCGAGCCGCGGCCGATGGTCTACTCCGGGCTCTACCCCGTCGACGGCTCGCAGTACCCGGACCTGCGCGAGGCGCTGGACAAACTGCAGCTCAACGACGCCGCGCTCACCTACGAGCCGGAGACGTCCGCGGCGCTCGGTTTCGGGTTCCGCTGCGGCTTCCTCGGCCTGCTGCACCTGGAGATCACCCGGGACCGGCTGGAGCGCGAGGCCGGACTGGACCTGATCTCCACCGCGCCGAACGTCGTCTACCGGGTGATCCTGGACAGCCAGGATCGAGATGGGGGCAAGGAGCTGACGGTCACCAACCCGTCGGACTGGCCCACCGGCAAGGTCGCGCGGATCTTCGAGCCGGTCGTGAAGGTGACGATCCTCGCGCCGTCGGAGTTCATCGGCGCGATCATGGAGCTGTGCCAGAGCCGGCGCGGGCAGCTCGGCGGCATGGACTACCTGTCCGAGACGCGCGTCGAGCTGCGCTACACGATGCCGCTCGCAGAGATCATTTTCGACTTCTTCGACGCGCTGAAGTCGCGCACCCGCGGCTACGCCTCGCTGGACTACGAGGAGGCTGGGGAGCAGGAGTCGGACCTGGTCAAGGTCGACATCCTGCTGCAGGGCGAGCCCGTCGACGCGTTCTCGGCGATCCGGCACAAGGATGCGGCGTTCTCCTACGGCACGATGATGGCCACGAAGCTGCGCGAGCTGATCCCGCGCCAGCAGTTCGAGGTGCCCATCCAGGCGGCGATCGGGTCGCGGATCATCGCCCGGGAGAACATCCGCGCAATCCGCAAGGACGTGCTCGCCAAGTGCTACGGCGGCGACATCACCCGCAAGCGCAAGCTGCTCGAGAAGCAGAAAGAGGGCAAGAAGAAGATGAAGTCGATCGGTCGGGTCGAGGTGCCCGGCGACGTCTTCATCAGCGCCCTCAAACTCGACGACTGATCGATCACCCATCGAACTTCGTCGGCCGGGGGTCGCCCAGCGACCCCGAGCCG
>JAEUJO010000133.1 GCA_016794615.1 Pseudonocardia sp.
CGTCGCGTCGGGGTCGTCGCGCACCGCGACGGCAAGCTCGTGCTGATCGTCTCCAAGGCCGACGACCCCGATGCGACGCTGGCCCAACTGCCCCTGACGACCGACGAGGCCGGGGCGCTGGCCACCCTGCTCGGCGCCCCGCAGCTCGTCGCGCAGCTGGCCGAGGAACACCGCGACCTCCCCGGTATCCGTACCGGACGTCTGACCATCGCATCGGGTTCGCCGTACGACGGGCGCACGCTCGGCGACACCGCTCTGCGCAGCCGTTCGGGAGTGTCGGTGGTCGCCGTGATGCGGGCGGGTCAGGTGTACCCGAGCCCGCTGCCGGACTTCACGTTGACCGCGGGCGACCTCATGATCACGGTGGGCACGTCCGAGGGCCTCGACCGGGCTTTCAAGATCCTCAAGCACGGCTGACGCCATGAGCCACACCTCGCTCGAGCTGATCGAGCTGGGCGCCGTCTTCCTCGGGTTGGGACTGCTGGGCCGATTGGCCGGCCGGATCGGGATGTCGCCCATCCCGCTCTACCTGATCGGCGGGGTCTGCTTCGGCACCGGCGGCTTCGTCCCGCTGGGCAACATCGGCAACTTCACCACGCTCGCGGGCGAGGTGGGCGTGGTGCTGCTGCTGCTCCTGCTCGGCCTGGAGTACTCGGCGGCCGAGCTGACGACGGGCCTGCGCCGCTCCTGGCCGGCCGGGGTGCTCGACATCGTGCTCAACGCGGCGCCGGGCGTCGCCGTGGCGCTCGCGCTGGGGTGGGGCCCGGTCGGCGCGGCGGTGCTCGGCGGCGTCACCAGCATCTCGTCGTCCGGGATCGTCGCGAAGGTGCTGGCGGACCTCGGCCGGCTGGGCAACCGGGAGACCCCGGTGATCCTCTCGGTGCTGGTTTTCGAGGACCTCGCGATGGCCGTGTACCTGCCGATCCTCACCGCGTTGTTGATCGGCGTGTCGTTCCTCGGCGGGTTGGAGGCGGTCGCCATCTCGCTTGCCGTCGTGGCGGTGGTGCTGGTGGTCGCGCTGCGGTACGGGCGGTTCGTCTCGGCGGTCGTCGACAGCCCGGACCGCGAGGTCTTCCTGCTCAAGGTGCTCGGCACGGCGCTGCTGGTGGCCGGGATCGCGTCGGCGTTGCAGGTGTCGGCGGCGGTCGGGGCGTTCCTGCTGGGCATCGCGATCTCCGGCTCGACGGCCGAGAACGCGGCGCGGCTGCTGGAGCCGCTGCGGGACCTGTTCGCCGCGGTGTTCTTCGTGGTCTTCGGCCTGAACACGGACCCGAGGACCATCCCGCCGGTGCTCGGCTGGGCGGTCGTGCTGGCCGTGGCGACCACCGTGACCAAGTTCGCGACGGGCTGGTTGGCCGCGCAGTGGCAGGGCATCCGCATGCTCGGCCGGGCCCGCGCGGGGGCGGCGCTGATCGCGCACGGCGAGTTCTCGATCGTCATCGCGGGCCTCGCGGTGTCGTACGCGGCGGTACCGTCCGAGCTCGCCGCGCTGGCCACGGCGTACGTGCTGCTGATGGCGGTGTTCGGCCCGATCGCGGCGCGGGTGGTGGAGCCGGCGATGCGCTGGGCGCGCAGCAAGGTCCCGGCCCCGGCCCCCGGCGCGTAGGTACGGACCGATGTAGCGAAAGCGGCGTTGGGTGCACTCAACGCACTGAAAGCCGCTTTCGCTACATCCCGGCACCTGCTCGCTCGCCGCGCTCGCTCACTCGCGGGCGGCCAGCGCCGCGTTGTACAACTCCCGCTTCGGCACCCCCGCCGCCGCCGCCACCGCGGCGGAGGCGTCCTTGAGCCGCTCCCCCGCCGCGACCCGTTCGTGCACGGCGTCCACCAGCGAGTCCACGGATGGCGCAGCCTCCGGGGCCGCCCCGGCGAGCACCACCGTGACCTCGCCGCGCACCGGCTCGTCCACCGCGCCCCCGGCGAGCTCCGCCAGCGTCCCCCGCCGGACCTCCTCGTACTTCTTGGTCAGTTCCCGGCACACGGCCGCCTCCCGGGCGGGGCCCAACACCTCGACGGCCGCAGCGAGGGTCTCGGCCAGCCGGTGCGGCGACTCGAAGAAGACGACGGCCCGCGGCTCGGCCCGCAGCGTCGCCAGCCACCGCCGCCGCTGACCGTCGCGGCGTGGCGCGAACCCCTCGAAGCAGAACCGCTCGACCGGCAGGCCGGACAGGACCAGCGCCGTGGTGACCGCCGACGGCCCCGGCAGGCAGCTCACCGACAGGCCCTCAGCCGCTGCTGCCGCCACCAGCCGGTACCCCGGGTCCGAGACCGCCGGCATGCCCGCGTCCGTCACCACCAGCACCGTCCGGCCGGCCCGCACCTCGGCGAGCAACCCGGGCAGCCGTGCGACCTCGACCGCGTCGTAGTGGCTGACGACGCGCCCGCGCACCGTGACGTCGAGCGCGGCGGCGAGCGACCGCAGCCTGCGGGTGTCCTCAGCTGCGACGACGTCCGCGGTGGCCAGCGCGGCGCGCAGCCGCGGCGAGGCGTCGCGGGAGTCGCCGAGCGGAGTCGCCGCGAGGACGAGACGTCCGGGCACGGGGCTGTCCGAGGCATCGTCCATGCTGAGGAGCCTACGATCGCCCCCGTGGGGGAGAGCACCGTCGTCGGCCGCCCGATCCGGGTGGACCCGGTCGAGGTCGACCCGAACGTCCGCAGCGGCCTCGTCGACGAGCGCGACGTCGTCCGCGAGGTCCCGGCGCTCGGCCCCGGCGCCCCGCTGCCGCTGCCACCCGCACCACCCCGGCTCCGGCTCGGCCCGCCGCCGGCGGCGGACCGGCTGCGCGGCTGGATCGTCACCCTGACGCTCACCCTGATCGCCGGCGTCGTGCGGTTCGTCGGGCTGGACCGGCCCACGGACGGCGGCACCCCGGTCTTCGACGAGAAGCACTACGTCCCGCAAGCCTGGCAGATGCTGCGCAACGGCGGCGTCGAGGACAACCCGGGCTACGAGCTGGTCGTCCATCCGCCGCTGGGCAAGCAGCTGATCGCGATCGGCGAGTGGCTGCTCGGCTACAACGGCTGGGGCTGGCGCGCCGCAGCCGCGCTGGCCGGGACGATCACCGTGCTGCTCGTGATCCGGGTGGCGCGGCGGCTCACCCGCTCGACGCTGCTCGGCGCGGTCGCCGGTGTGCTGCTGATCTGCGACGGGCTCTCGCACGTCCAGTCGCGGATGGGCATGCTCGACGCCTTCGCGGCGGTGTTCGTCCTCGCCGCCTTCGCCACCCTGCTCTGCGACCGCGACGACGTCCGCGCGCGCATGGCGGTCGTGCTGGCCGACGGCCGGATCGACGACTCCCCCTACGGCCCCCGGCTCGGCGTGCGCTGGTGGCGCTTCGCGACCGGTGTGCTGCTCGGGCTCGGCTGTGCGGTGAAGTGGTCGGGCGTGTACTGGCTCGCCGCGTTCGCGGTGCTCACCCTGGTCTTCGACCTGACGGCACGGCGGGCCGCCGGTGTGCAGCGGCCCTGGGTCGGGACGATCGTCCGCGACCTCGCGCCTGCCCTGTGGGTGCTGGCCCTGCTCCCGGTGCTGGTCTACCTCGGGGGGTGGTGGGCGTGGTTCCGCAGCGAGACGGGTATCGACCGCAACGTCGTCGGCCTGGAGCGCGGCGCGAACGGTGTCGGCCCGGACGGTCCGTGGGCGTTCGTCCCCGACGCGCTGCGGTCGCTGTGGTTCTTCAGCGGGCACGTCCTCGACTTCCACGCCGGGCTCACGACGCAGGCCAGCGGCCAGCACCCGTGGGAGTCCAAGCCGTGGACGTGGCCGATGGGCCTGCGGCCGATGCTCTATTACTACGCGTCCGGCGACAATGTCACGGGCTGCGGCATCAGCGACTGTGTCAGCGCCGTCATGCTGATCGGCACCCCCGCGCTGTGGTGGCCGGCGATCCCGGTGCTCGCGTGGGGCCTGTGGCGGACGGTGACGCGGTTCGACTGGCGCTACGGGGCCGTCCTCGTCGGCTACGGCGCGGGCGTCCTGCCGTGGCTGGCCAACATCGACCGCCAGATGTACTTCTTCTACATGGCGCCGGTCGCGCCGTTCCTGGTGCTCGCGACGGTGCTGGTGATGGGCGAGATCCTCGGCCGCGGCGACGGGCCGTGGGAGCGGCGGCAGACGGGCCTGCTGGTGGTGGGCCTGTGGGTCGGCCTCGTCGTGGCGAACTTCGCCTACCTGTGGCCGATCCTGGTGGGCGTCCCGATCACCCCGGACGCGTGGGACGCACAGCTCTGGCTGCCGTCGTGGCGCCCCTAGCTGTCACCGATCCGGCCACGACGCGCCGGATCAGGCCGCCGTCGCGAGCAGCGCGCTCGCCGTCAACGCCAGCCCGACCCCCGTGAGCTGCAGCCCGGTCAGCCGCTCCTTCAGCACGACCCGTGCCAGCAGCACGACGACCACCGGGTAGAGCGACACCAGCACCCCGCTCACGCTCAGCGAACCCGTCCGCGTGGCCAGCAGGAACAGCACGTTCGCGGCGGTGTCGAGCACGCCGCACAGCACCATCAGCGCCACCCCGTGCAGCGGGCCGCGCTGCGCCGGGACCAACAGCGCGAGGGTCAGCAGCGTCACGGAGACAACCCGGCCTGCGACCAGCGGCCACAGCCCGGAGCCATCGGGGGTGAGGTCGAGCGCGACGAAGAACAGCCCGAACCCGGCTCCGGCGCCGAGGCCGAACACCAGGCCGGCACCGGCCGCGGCGTCGCCCCGGCTGCCGGCGCTGGCCAGCGCGATCGCGACGAGGGCCACCACCAGCGCCAGCCACGCCGCCGCTCCCGGCCGCTCCCCGCCGAGCACCCCGGCGACGAGCGGCAGCCCGGCGCCGACCACGGCGGACAGCGGCGCGACGACGCCCATCGGCCCGACCGCCAGCCCGCGCATGTAGAGGAGCAACCCGCTCATCCCGCCGACGCCCGCCAGCGCCCCGAACCCGACCGCGGCCGCCGAGATGTGACCCGGGACCAGGAACGCCGCGGGGAGCAGCGCCAGGAGCCCCGCCACCTGCGCGACCGCCGTGACGCGCAGCACCGGGGTCCGGCGGGCGGCCAGACCGCCCGCGAAGTCGCCGAAGCCGTAGGCGACAGCCGAGGACAGGGCGAACGGGACCGACATGGAGCCTCGTACGGTGAGGGGGACGGAGGAGGACAACGGTACGGTCGCGTTGTCGAGCAGTGCAACTCAATAGACCGCGAAGTACGGCATACTGTCCTCGTGCAGTCCTCCGACGACGTCGCCGCGGCTGTCGGCCGCAACGTCCGGGCACTCCGCCAGCAGCGCCGGATGACCATCGACGCGCTGGCCGCCGCATCCGGGGTCAGCCGCGGCACCGTCATCCAGATCGAGACCGCCCGCGGCAACCCGAGCATCGCCACCCTGTGCAACCTGGCGTCGGCCCTGCGCGTCGGGGTCGCGTCGCTGGTCGACGGCGACGCCGCCCCGCGGCTCACCGTCCGCCGGGCCGAGCAGGCCGTCCCGCTGTGGAGCAGCCCGGCCGGCAGCAGCGCCGTGTTCCGCATCGGCACGGACCCGCCGGACGTCGTCGAGCTGTGGGACTGGACGCTGCAGCCCGGCGACTCCTTCGACGGCGAGGCGCACCCCATGGGCACCGTCGAGGTGCTGTCCGTGCTGGCCGGCGATCTGGGCCTGCGCACCGGCGGCGCAGAGCCGGTACTGGCGACCGGCGACACCGTGATGTTCGAGGCCCACGCCGCGCACCGCTACTCCTGCGTCGGTCGCCGGCCGGTGCGCTTCACGATGGTCGTGCTGCAACCGGGTGATGCCGGTCTCGTGCCGCCGACGAGCATCGCCCCCGCGACACCGCCGGACTGACGTCCGGACCTCGCCGACCGACCGTTCGTCGTTCCACCCGCGGCCACCCGACGCGGAGAGCGCCACGGGTTCCACCGTTCGCCGCGTGGAACTCCCACCTCGTCGGTACGCAGGCAACCGATCGGGAACCGCCCGCTAGGTTCGGTTTCGAAGCCAGAACGGGCCGGTCGCGGAATCGGACAGCGGGACTCCCCACCCGCCCGGCGAACCCCGACGCCGGACGTCCAACCGGCCCGTGGCTTCGGAAGGCAGGTACGTGGCTCGGCATACGCTCCCCCGAGGCCGTCACGTGCGCAACACCCTCCCGCAGCGGGCCACCCGGCACGCGCTGCTGAGCGAGGGTGCGCACGGGCTGGCCGGTTCGTCCCCGGTGCGCCGGGGTATCGCCGTCGCGGCTGTGGTCGGCGGCGCGCTGTCCGTGGCCGGCGTAGCCGTCGCGGTCGACCGGCTCCCGTTGAGGCACGACGCCGTCGACGACGAGCTGGCGTCGATCGGCCTGGCCGCGGACGGCCAGACCGACAACGCGGCGACGCACGATGCGTCGACGGATGTCACCGCGACGGCCGCGGACAACGCCCCGGCTGACGACGAGCCGGGCACGACGGGGTCGCCGGTGCTCGACACGAGCGCGCTGGCCAAGACCGTCCGCGAGGCGAACGAGGAGGGCAGGCGCCTCGCGGACGAGCAGAAGTCGGACAGGCCCGATGAGACTGCCGTCGTCGCCACCACCACAGCCGCCGCCACGACGGTCCCCCCGCTTGCGGATGCCCGGCGCACCGCGTCGAAGCCGGGCGAGCTGATCGACACCAACGACTGGTACCTGACCCTGCCCACCGGCAAGAAGGGCAGCCCGGACACCATCGATGGCTCCCAGCTCGCGACGTACCACAGCAAGTTCTTCGACCTGACCAGCGCGCGCGACGGCATCGTCTTCAGCGCCGGCGCCGACGGCGTCACCACGAAGAACAGCCACTATCCGCGCTCGGAGCTGCGCGAGATGGACGGCAGCGAGAAGGCGTCCTGGTCCAACACCAGCGGCACGCACGTCTTCGACGTCCGCGAGGCGTTCACGAAGCTGCCCAGCGCGAAGCCCGAGGTCGTCGGTGTCCAGATCCACGACGCCGAGGACGACGTCATGCAGATCCGGCTCGAGGGCAAGAAGCTGATGGTCCAGTACCACGACGGCAGGTCCGAAGCCGTCCTCGACCCGGACTACCAGCTCGGCACTCCCTTCGACACGCGGATCGTCGCCGCGAACGGCAAGGTCGACGTGCTCTACAACGGCGAGAAGAAGGCCGAGCTGCCGCTGTCGGGATCGGGCTGGTACTGGAAGGTCGGCGCGTACGTGCAGTCGAACGGCAGCACGGGCGACGGGGCCGACTCGACCGGTGAGGTCGTGGTCTACAAGGCCGACGTCTCGCACTCCGGTGCGTCGGCCACCCAGAGCGAGTAGGTCCCACCCGCCCCGGCGGGATCAGCCCGCCGCACGCTCCGCCGCTGCCACCGTGTTGTGCAGCAGCAGCGCTGTCGTCACCGGCCCGACGCCGCCGGGCACCGGGGTCAACGCACCCGCACGGCCCATGACGGCCTCGGCGTCCACGTCGCCGACCAGGTTGCCGTTCTCGTCCGGCGTGGTCCCGACGTCGACGACCACCGCACCCGGCGCGACGTGCTCCGCCCCGAGCATCCGCGGCCGACCCACCGCTGCGACGAGGATGTCCGCCTCGCTGGTGCGCGCGGCCAGGTCGCGGGTCCGCGAGTGGCCGATGGTGACGGTCGCGTCACGCGCCAGCAGCAGCATCGCCGCTGGCTTGCCGACGACCAGGCTGCGCCCGACGACGACCGCGCGCCGGCCCGCCAGCTCGATGGCGTTGTCGTCGAGGATCCGCAGCACGGCCGCCGCGGTGGCCGGCGCGAAGGCCGGCAGGCCCGCGATCAACCGCCCGAGGCTCACCGGGTTCGCGCCGTCCACGTCCTTCCCCGGCGCGATCGCGGCCGCGGCCTCGACCATGTCCACGCCCGGCGGGAGCGGCACCTGCAGGATGATCCCGTGCACGGTGTCGTCGGCCGACAACCGCTGCAGGGCCGTCCGGACGGTGGCGGCCGAGGCGTCGTCCGCCAGCCGCTCGACGCGCACGTCGATCCCGACCTTCTCGCCCGCCCGGACGATGGCGCGGGTGTACCAGGCGGCCGACTCGTCCGACGTCGCGAGCACGAGCGCCAGCGAGGGGACGACGCCCGCCGCGCGCAGCCGCTGCACCGTCGCGGCCGCGTCGTCCCGGATCGCCGCAGCCGACTTCTTGCCCTCGAGCAGCTGTGTCGTTCCTGACTCGGTCACTTCTTCAGCCTTTCGACGATCCGGCCGGCCACGTCGTCCGCCTGCACCATGGCCCGTTCCAGCTCGCCGACCCGATCGAGCAGGTCGCGCGAGAGGCCGTCGTCGGTGAGGAACGCTGCGTTGACCGTGATGTTCGTGATGCTGCCGCTGAGCGCAGCACGCGCCGTCGCCGCGGCGACCCCGACGTCGGAGAGGACATTCGGGTTCGCGGGCTCGACCATCTCGTCCGCCAGGGCCACGATCCGCGTCGCGACCCGGCCGACCTGAATCGGAGGCTCGGCAGCGCCGAGCGTCGCCTTCTGGATCGCCGCGCTGCGGGCGGCCTTCTCCTCGTCGGTCGCCTTCGGCAGCGCATACGCCTCGCCGACGGCGCCGAACGCCGCGGCGTCGGCGACGGCCAACCGGGCCGCCTGTGCCCGCAGCTCGGCGGCTTCGGCCACGATCGCCAGCATCGACTCCTCGCGATCCGCCCATTTCTTTCCGGTGGTGTAGTTCGCCACCATTTCCAGCAACGCGGCGGCCGATGCCGCGCACAGTGCCGCGACGGCACCACCGCCCGGCGCGGGAGTGCGACCGGCCAATTGACCGAGCCAGTCGGAGATGGGCGCGTCAAACATGCCGCCAATTCTATCAGGCCCGCGAGCGGCCGATCACCGACCCGTACAAAAATCGCGTGCACGGGAATATGCGTGCGAATTGGCCGCCCTGTTCAGCAGTCTGCCGCATGTCCGGAAAGGGCTCATCGCGGACGCTTCGTCGTCTCGCGGAGGGGCCGGGTGGGTGGCACGATCAGTGCACAATGGGTGAGCTGCTGAATCTCCTTCCACCGGGCAGCACCGTCGCCGCCGACGGCACGCTGACCATCGCCGGCTGCCGCGCCGATGAGCTCGCCGAGGGGTTCGGCACCCCGGCGATGATCGTCGACGAGTCCGCGCTGCGTCGCCGAGCCCGCGAGTACCGGATCGAGCTCGCGGCGCGCTGGCCCTCCTCGCGGGTCGTCTTCGCCTCGAAGGCCTTTCCCTGCACCGCGGTCCAGCGGGTGATGGTGCAGGAGGGGCTCGGTCTCGACGTGGCGGGCGGTGGCGAGATCCGCACGGCGCTCAAGGCGGGCGTCGATCCGGCCCTGCTCGTGCTGCACGGAAATGCCAAGGGGATCGACGAGCTCACCCTGGCCGTGCGGCACGGTATCGGGCTCGTGGTGGTCGACGGGCCGGACGACGTGGACCGGCTCGAGGAGCTCGTCGCGTCCGGCGGTAACCAGGACGTCCTCGTGCGGGTCGTTCCCGGCGTCACGGCAGACGTGCACGCGCACGTCCTGACCGGACACGAGGGCTCCAAGTTCGGCCTCGCGCCACCCGCCGCCGCCGAACTGATCGCCCGCATCGAGCGCAGCGACCGGCTCACGATGCGCGGGCTGCACGTGCACGTCGGTTCGCAGATCCTCGACACGGCACCGTTCGCCCGGTCCGTGGCGCCGGTCGCGGCGCTCGGCGCCTTCGACATCTACGACCTCGGCGGCGGCCTGGGGGCGCGGTACAGCTACGCCGACCAGCCGCCCACCGTCGCCGAGTACCTCGACGCGCTCGTCGGCGCGGCCCGCGAGCATCTTCCCGCCGGTGCGCAGGTGATCATCGAACCCGGCCGGAGCATGGTCGCGTCCGCCGCCGTCACCCTCTACCGCGTGACGACCGTCAAGCGCGGCGCGCACACCTTCGTCGCGGTCGACGGCGGCATGGGTGACAACCTCGAGGTCGCTCTGTTCGGGCAGCGCTTCGAGGCAGGCATCGCGAACCGGCTGGACCCGGCCGACCCGATCGGCGGCACTGAACGGGTCGTGGTGGTCGGGCGGCACTGCGAGAGCGGGGACGTCCTGATCGACGGTGTCGATCTGGTCGCGCCCAGGGTCGGGGACCTGCTCGTCGTGCCCGCGACCGGCGCCTACTGCTTCACGATGGCCAACAACTACAACGGGTCCCGCCGCATCCCGGTGGTGTTCGCGGACGACGGGGCCGCCCGCCTCGTCGTCCGCCGAGAGACGTGGGAGGAGCTCTCCGCGCGTGACGTCGAGTGAGTCCCGCCTGCCGGTCGGATGATCCGCACGGCGCACCGTGGGAGCCGTGAATGCCGACCCCGACCGAGAAGCCGTTCCGCCGCAGCGCCGTCGTGGTCATGGCGATTCTCCTGTTCCGCCGTCCGCACTCTTGCCGGCCCGTCCCTCCAGCAAACTCGACGGGATGTCGGCCCACGTCTTGCCCGCTCGCCGGAAGGCGATGCCGGACAGGACCTCCAGCACGACCCGGTTCGCCAGGAACGCGGTGACGTCGGCACTGTCGTACGGCGGTGACACCTCGACCAGGTCGACGCCGACGAGCGGGAGCTCGATCGCTGTCCGCCGCACGGTGTCGAGCAGCTGACGGGCGGTCAGCCCTCCCGGCTCCGGGGTTCCCGTGCCGGGAGCGGTGCCCGGATCGACCACGTCGATGTCGACCGAGAGGAACACCCCGTCGCACTCGTCGACCGCGATCGCGAACGCCTCGGCAAGGCACGTGTCCAGCCCGCGACGGACGATCTCGGCCATCTCGAAGGAGCGCATCCCCTGCTCGGCCATCCAGTCGAGTGTCGGCGGCTCCGGCCAGTAGCCACGCAGCCCGATCTGGAGGAACCGATCACCGCGGGTGGCGCCGGACTCGATGAGCCGCCGCATCGGCAGGCCGTGCCCGATCAGCGACCCGAACTGCTCCGCACCGGTGTCGGCGTGCGCGTCGAAGTGGATCACCGAGACCCGTCCCCACCCGACCGCATGGGCGACGCCCGTGACGTCCGGCCAGGTGATCGTATGATCCCCGCCGAGCACCACCGGGATCGCACCTGCCTCGGCCACCGTCCGCACCGCGCTCTCGAGCCGGTCCAGCGGCATACGTCCCTCCACCCCGGCCATCTCGATGTCGCCTGCATCGCGGACCCGCAGGTCGCGCAGCGGATCGACGCGCAGCGCCAGGTGCGGACGGGAGCCGTCGTGGGGCAGGTAGTCGGTGATGCGGATCGCCTGCGGGCCGAACCGGGCGCCCGCCCGGTACGAGG
>JAEUJO010000069.1 GCA_016794615.1 Pseudonocardia sp.
TCGGCGACGGTGGCCGCGAGCTCGGCGAGCCGTTCCCGGGTGTCCTGGTCGCTGGTGCACGCGGCGAGCCCGATCACGCGGGCGAACCCCCGCGTTCCGGCCGCGCAGGAGCCGACCAGCAACCGCCACCGCTCGTAGCGGGCCCGGGCGTCGCCGAAGCGGTAGCTGCCGAACGGGCGCGCGCTGGCCAGCAGGGCGTGCATCTGCGTGTCGACGTCGCGGGCCTCGGCGGCGAGCGGGCGGACCTCCGCTCCGGCGCGCAGGTCGTCGGCCGCGCCGCGCAGGAGGCCCGCGATCGGGGCGAGGAAGGCGGCGGCCTGCTCCCGGACCACCCCGTGGGTGCGGGTGGGCAGCACGAGCAACGCCGCGACCGCCCCGGCGACCGCCCCGATCACCGTCTCCAGCAGGCGGATCTCCAGGAACGCGACGCTGAACCGGCCGAGCAGCCCGTAGAGCACACCGAGCATGGTCGTCACGAAGAAGGTCATCAGCCCGTAGGAGACCGGCAGCAGGTAGAACGCGAGGAAGACGCACAGCAGCACGACGGCGCCCTGAAGCACGACGTGCCCGGTCACCAGGCTCGCGACCACGACGCCCGCGATCACTCCGCCGAGGGTGCCCGCGCTCCGCGACCATGCCCGCACGAGCAACTCGCCGCGGCTGTTCGCACCGGCGAACACCACGAACGCCGTGATCACCGCCCAGAACCACTGGCCCGGTGCCACCAGGCCGCCGACGAGAATCGCCACGGTGCCGGCGACGGCGACCTGGATCGCGGTGCGGGTCGTCGGCTGCAGGCCGCGCTGCTCGTCCGGCTCGTCCGGTTCCTCGGCGGCCTCCTCGGCGCCCGGTTCGGGCACGGCCGGGAGGTCCGTGTCGTGCTGCATCGTGCGGGTGGCCGTGCCGAGGTCCGCGGCCGCCGCGGCCAGCCGGCGCACCGCCATGCCGACCGCGGGGGAACCGGCACCGTCGAGCTGGTCCGCGATCTCCCGGGACGCCCGTGCCGCCGCCGCGACGTCGTGGTCGAGCGCCGTGGTCACCTGCGCCACCGCCGGCCGCGCCGCCGCGTCCACGGGCCCGTCGACCAGCCCGTCCACCGCTGTGACGAGCGCGCCGGCCGCGAGCTCGGTGTCCAGCACGTGCCGGCGCAGCGTATCCGCCCGCTCGGGCGGCAGTTCGTCGAGCGCCGCGAAGGTCGTGCCCAGCGACAGCGCGGTCGCGTTGAGGCGCAGCAGCTCGTCGTGCACCCGCCTGCGGCGCTGCGCCGAGCCGGGCTCCGTGCCGAGGGCGTCGACGGCGTGCAGGAGCGTGTGCACCCGCGCGCGTAGCGCGCGCACCCCGCTCCGCCATGCCGAGTCCGGCCGCTCCGGCAGCAGCACGAACCGCGCGAGCAGCGCGGCGCAGGCACCGACGACCGCGGCCCCGGCCATCGCAGGCAGCGCCGTGAACGACACCTGGAGGAACAGCGCGAGGAAGTAGCCGAGGAATGCGGCCATTCCCGCCGCAGACGCGCGTGGCCCGAAGCGGCGTATCCAGACCGCCACGAACATCACGCCGACGAACACCAGCTCCGCGACGTGGAGCGACCCGTGGACGAGGGCGGCGAGGGTGAACGTCACGCCGGCGGCGACGGGCAGGACGAGCGTGGTGAGCACGCCCTCCCGGCCTCCCGCGCGCACCGCGAGCATGCTCACCATCGCGACGACGGCGGCGGCCGCGACGGCAGTGACCGGCTGGTGCAGGGCCGTCAGCGCCGGCAGCGCGACCCCGACCGCGAGCCCGACGGCGACGATCACCTGGATCGCGGACCGGAACCGGCGCATCCCCGGGTCGGCGGCGACCAGCCGGGTCAGGAACGGGCGCCACCACTCCACCGACGCAGCCTATGGCCGCGGCCCCCGGTCGACCCTGCACAGCAGCACGCGCTGACCGGGGGACCGTGAGATCGTGAGGTCCGAACGTCGGGAGGAAGGACGCCGATGCTGCTGCCCGACGAACGTGCCGCGCTGGTGGAGTACTGCCTGAAGATGCAGGCCGACGACCTGACCGTCGGCACCTCCGGCAACCTCAGCGTCCGTTCCGGCCATCTCGTCGCGATCACGCCGAGCGGTGTGAACTACGACGAGCTGACGCCCGAGGCCATCTGCGTGATCGACCTCGACGGCGGTGTGGTCGAGGCCGATCTCGAGCCGTCGTCCGAGGTGCCGATGCACACCTCGGTCTACCGTGCGACCGATGCCGGCGCCGTCGTCCACAGTCACCCGATGTACTGCACCGCGATCTCGGTGACGATGGACGAGGTCCCCCCGGTGCACTACATGCTCGCGCTGCTCGGCGGCTCGGTGCGGGTGGCGCCCTACGCCCGGTTCGGCAGCCCGGAGCTGGCCCGGGGCAGCGTGGCCGCGATGGCCGGACGCAGCGGCGTGCTGCTGCGCAACCACGGCGCCACCACGTACGGCCCCACTCTGGCCAAGGCCTACACCCGGTCGATCTACCTGGAGTGGGTCTGCAGGCTCTACCACCAGGCCAAGCAGATCGGTGAACCGAACCTGCTGACGGCGGAGCAGCTCGACGAGGTCGTGCAGGTGATCGACTCGTACGGCCGGCCCGGGCAGCGGTAGGCACCGTTCACCTCGGCGTCGGTGACGTTCGATACGATATCGGTTGAGCTCGAACATGCTCGACTAGCATCCAATTGTGCTCGGGTGAGTGACGATGCTCCGGCGCTCGGGCGCTCCGCGTGGTCGTCGCGACCCCGGATGGCTCAGCCGGAGCGGGGAGCGTCGTCTCGAACGCATGATGCATCTGAGTAGGGGTCTCCAGCCCGGCGGCCGGTTCGACGACTGGCGGAGGCCGCCGGTCGGAGCGGTCTTCCTCGACGTCGACGGGACGTCGGTGGGCGAGCACGAGGAACCCACAGTCGCCTTCGTGGACGCCTGCCGGGCCGTGCAGGACCGGGGGGTGACGCTCTCGTTCGCCACGGGCCGCCCGCCCGCCGGGGTGGACGTCGTGCGTGCGCGCACCGGTTCCCGGGGCGCGGACGTCGTGCACAACGGCGCCCTCGTGCTGCAGGGCGGGGCCCAGATCGGTGGCTGGGCCATGCCCGCCACCGCCGCGGCCCGAGTCGCCCGGTGGGCCCTCGAGCACGGTGTGTACGCGGAGTTCGCGGTCGGGCCCGACTTCCTGGTCAGCGACGTCCGCGAGGAGGCCCGTCCGGCCTGGGACGAGATCGCAGGCGGTCCGGACGGCGCGGTGGCCGACGTCGACCTGGCCCGGGCGGAGACCTACAAGATCACGGTCTATGCCTTCGCGCCGGAGCACGGTCCTGCCGCCGTCGCCCTCGGCGCGGAGCTCGGCCTGCACGTCGACCCGTCGACCGCGCCGGTCTTCCCCGGGGTGGGCATCCTCAACCTGACCGCGGCCGGGATCAGCAAGGGCCGCGGCGTCGAGTGGGCGGCGCGCCGGGTGGGTATTCCCGCGCGCGAGCTGCTCGTCGTCGGCGACAGCGGGAACGACGTGTCGATGTTCGGCGTCGCCGGCACCGCAGTCGCGATGGGACAGGCGTCGGCCGAGGTCAAGGCCGCCGCGCACCTGGTGACCGAGCCCTTCGACGACGACGGGTGCGCGCTCGCGCTGCACGCGCTGCTCGACCACGTCGTGTCGCTCGACACCGCCGCCGTCCCGGCGGCCGCGGCCTCCTGACGCGGGCCTTCCGGGATCACCCCGTCACGGCGTCGACCAGCTCGACGCCGTGACGTGCGCACAGTTCGGCCAGCCCGGACGGGGCGTCGGCCGTGACCACCATGTCGACCACGTCGAGCGGTGCGACGAGCGCGAAGTCGCTGATGCCGATCTTCGAGGCGTCCACCGGCACGACGACCCGCCGGGCCCGGCCCAGCACGGCCACCTTGAGCTGGGCCTCGTTGTGGTCGGCCACCGTGATGCCGTCCCCGGTCAGGCCGGTGGCGCCGATGAAGGCCGTGCTGACCGTGAAGCGCGCGAGGTTCTCGACGGCCAGCGCCCCGGCCACTGCACCCGCGGACGGCCGCAGTACCCCGCCCAGCAGCGTGTGCCGGATCGTCGGCTTCTCGGCCAGCGCGGCGGCCACCGCGATGCCGTTGGTGAGCGCGTTGACGTTGCGGGCGGTGAGCAGCTCGGCGATGCGCAGGGTCGTCGTCCCGCTGTCGAGGTAGATCGCGTCGCCGTCGGCCACCAGGTCGACGCAGACGCGGGCGATCGCGGTCTTGGCCTCGGCGTCGCGGCCGAGCCGGTCGACGAACGACCGCTCGGCGGGAGGACGCAGCGCCAGCGCGCCGCCGTGCGTGCGCCGCAGCAGGCCCGCCCGCTCCAGCAGGGCCAGGTCCTTGCGGACGGTGGGCTCGCTCGCCGCGACCTCCCGGGCCAGCTCACCGATCCGGACGCGCCCGCGCGCGTTGACCACGGCGACGATCCGTTCCCGGCGTTCCTCGCCGAAGGCGTGCTCCGCGACGGGAGTCGTCACGTCTCCAGCCTATCCGGGGCTCGAGGACCGCTCGTGCACACCGGCAGGCCGCCGTGCACATCGTGCGCCATGTGCACGGGGCGGTCGGGTGTGCACGGGGCGGTCGGGTGTGCACGGGGCGGTCGGGTGTGCACGGGGGGCCGCCGCCGGCGGGTCAAGCCTGCTGGGTCCTGCGCCCACGCACCGGCAGGTAGATCAGCGCGGCGACGAGCGCCCCCAGCAGGAGGCTGACGTCGACGCCGAACGCGATGCCCGAGAGCGGGCCGCTGAACAGCTGCGTCTGGATGGTGAGCAGCCCGACGGCCGAGCCGACCGCCCACGCGATCACCGCGCCGACGTGCCAGCCCGCGCTGTACCAGTACCGGCCGCCGGTCTCGCCGCGGTTGAACACCTGCAGGTCGTCGGGGTGGTAGCGGGCGCCGGTGCGCAGGAAGTCGATCCCGACGATCACGGCCCAGGGTGCGCTCAGTTCGGCCAGCACGAGCAGCGCGGCGCCGATGGCGCCCTGGATGGTCGGCGCCAGCAGCCCGAGGTACACCAGCACGACGCCGACCACCGCGATGATCGTCGTCGCGCGGGCGCGGGTCAGCCGGACGACGACGGCCTCCAGGTCGAGCCCCGCACTGTAGAGCGACTGGGCGACCAGGCCGACGCCGCCGAGGACGGCGAACGGGAGCAGCGGGACGGCGTACCAGAGTGGCGACTCCCCGGCCAGGCTGATCGGGAAGGGCGCGAAGGGGTCGGTGAAGGCGGTGGACACGGTCGCCCCGATCGCCGCAGGCACCGCGAACCCGAGGAAGAGCGCCACGGCCGCGACGGGCGCGAGCTTGCCGGACGGGTGCAGATCCGAGCGGATGTAGCGCGTCCAGTCGCCGAGGATCGTGGAGACGACCAGCGCACCGCCGACCCCGACCGTCGTGGCGACGAGCAGCCACGTGGCCCAGAACGTGCCGAGCAGGTACTCCCCGCCCGCGTAGCCCCACTGGATCCGGCCGCTGAAGGCGACCGGCATGAGGATCATCAGGATCCCGCCGATCGCGAAGATGGCGGCGGTGGCGCGGACCAGCCAGCGGTAACCCCAGATGGCGACCGCCGCCGACACGGCGGCCACGAGTGCGAAGACGACGGCCTGGGCACCCGGCGAGTCGGGCAGGCCGAACAACCTGCCCGCGACCGCGACCCCGGCGGCCCCGCTGGTCCAGACCGTCAGGGCGACCGAGACCAGGCACGTCAGCAACCCGATCCCGCTCCCGACGAGCCGGCCCCGCACGCCGAACGCGGCCCCCGACGACGTCGCGTTGTTCGTCGCCGTCCGCGACCCGAGGAGCACCAGCGGGATCAGCAGGACGATCCCGACCGCGGTGCCCACGGCGATCGCCGAGATCGTCGCCCACAGGCCCAGGCCGAAGGTGAGCCCGACCCAGCCGAAGGCGACCGCGCCGAGGCCGACGGAGCCGCCGATGAAGATGACGAAGAACGTCCCGGGGGTCGAGGTACGGTCACCCTCGGGGATGCGGTCGACCCCGTTGCGTTCGAACCCGGACGGCTCGAAGCCACCCGGGTCATCACCGCGGTGGCGGCCGCCCACCCGGGCAGGGGCCGGGTCCTCCGGCAACCGTGCAGGGTCCATGCCCATGGGTCGCGCCCTCCCCGACTCGATACTCCGGCAATCGAGTGACAGATGTTGAACGGTGGGCCGTGTACCGTCACGTCCGTAGTGCAGGCGCGGACCCTATCGGGGGGCCCGCGGTGGTCGGTCCGGCAGGGTGACCACCGGGGCGGTGACGTAGCCGTCGTCCACCCCGATGTATCGCTTCCAGGCCCCGGCCATCGTGAGGCCCGGGCAGTGCTGCGCCAGTGCGGTCACCGCGGCGACGGCCGCGGTGCGGGCGTGATGCCGCCCTGCGCAGCGGTGATAGCCCGTGCCCCAGCCCAGGTGCTCGCTCGTGTCGCGGTCGGGATCGAAGCGGTCGAGCGGCTGCCGGTGCTCCCCGGGGACGCCGCGGTTCGCCGCCGTCAACCAGAGCAGCACCTGCTCGCCGGGCTCGACGGCGATGTCGCCGAGGGTGAAGTGTTCGCGGGCGAACCGGCTGGCCTCGGGGAACGGTGAGCCGAGCCGCAGCGCCTCCTCGACGGCCGCCCGGACCTGCGCCGGCTCCGCCGTCCGACGCCACAGGTCGTGCTCGAGGAGCAGGCCGACCGTCAGCGCGGACACCGTCGCGGTCGCGACCGCGCTGACCGAGACCGAGTAGAGGACGCCCCACGACTCCCGCTCGGTGAGCACGCCCGCCGCGACCATGTCACGCGCCTGCGCGGCCACGCCCGAGAGGTCGGGCCGGGCCATCAGCGCGCGGTAGTGCGCGTCCATCTCGGGCGCGGCCAGCGCGGGCCAGGAGGCGAACGTGTCGCCCAAGGCGAGCTGGTCGTCCACCGCGTAGGTCACGTCCGACGGGGGGATGCCCAGCCAGTCGGCGAGATAGGCGACCGCGACCGGCAGGGTGTAGTCGTGGTAGAGGTCGAACGCCCCGGCCGCGGCAGGTTCGACGAGCAGGTCCGCGGCGATGTCCGCGGCCACCGGCGCGCGGCGCGTGGCGGTCTCGACCGTGAACCACGGGGCCATCGCGGAGCGCAGGGCCGCATGCCGGCCGGGGCACCCGCTCATCGTCCGGCGGTCGGTCGCCCACACGAAGCAGCTCACCGGGTGCAGGTGGTCGCGCTGTTGCGCGGTCACCATCTCGCTCACGTCCGACGTCACCCGCTGCGGGTCCCGCAACAGCGCGCGGATCGTCGCGTGGTCGTGGACGTGCACGCCCTGCTCGTCGCGGTGCGGCGGAGTCATGGGGTCGTAGCAGTGGGGTGGCCGGGGAGCGGGGTCGCTGAGCATCGGGCCGCGTCCTCCCGGGGGTCGGAGTGAGACCCTTCTCGACAACCGGAGGGTCGGCCGGATGGGAAGGATTCCTGCGCGCCTGCCCACCGTACTGTCCCGGATGGTGTTCCGGGGGCCACGCTAGTGTGCATCGACCATCAACGGATGGACCAGGAGGCGGGAGCACGGATGGCGAACGGTGCGGCGGACGCCCCGGAACCGCGCGACATCGACGCCTCGGTCCCGCATTCGGCGCGCATCTGGAACTACTGGCTGGGCGGGAAGGACAACTTCGCGGCAGACCGGGAGGCGGGCGACGAGTTCCTCACCGTCTATCCCGGGCAGCGGGACAAAGCGCGGGCAGTGCGCGACTTCCTGGCGCGCGCCGTGCGGTACCTGGTGGTCGAGCGGGGCGTGCGGCAGTTCCTCGACGTCGGGACGGGTCTGCCGACGGCGGACAACACCCACGAGGTGGCCCAGCGGCTGGCGCCGGAGTCGAAGATCGTCTACGTCGACAACGACCCGCTGGTGCTCGCGCACGCCCGGATCCTGCTCACCAGCTCGCCCGAGGGCGTCACCACCTACATCGACGCCGACCTGCACGACCCCGCGAACGTCCTCGCCGAGGCCGGGAAGACGCTGGACCTCGACCAGCCCGTGGCGCTGCTGCTCATCGGGGTGCTCGGGCACGTCGCGGACACCGGCGTGGCCCGCGGCATCGTCGCGCGCCTGATGGACGGTCTGGCGCCGGGCAGCTTCCTGGTGCAGTGCGACGGCACCGACTCGAACCCGGACTACGTCGCCGCGCTCGAGCGCTACCGCGACAGCGGCGGGGTGCCCTACAACGTCCGCGGGCACGAGCAGATCGTGAGCCTCTACGAGGGGCTCGAACCGGTCGAGCCGGGCATCGTGCAGATCAGCCGGTGGCGGCCCGAGCCGAACGCCTCCGGCGAGGCTACGGAGGTCGACGAGCTGGGTGGGGTCGCCCGCAAGGCCTGACCCGGGCAGGGCGGTCTGCCGCTCGTGCGAGCGGGATCAGGGCGGAGGCCGGAACGCCGCGCAGAGCGGGCAGGGCGCACCCTCGGGCTCGACCATTGCGGCGGCCGTCACCACGTGCCCGCACACCGCGACGTAGCGCCCTGCACCGTCGGCCTGCGGGCCGGCGATCTGGATGTCCGGCACGTGGTGGGCGCGGCCGTCCCGAGCACAGGTGATCGTCACCGTCGAGACGTCCCGGCGGGTTCGGGTGCGCTTACTCACCGTGTTCACCCCGTCACTACTGTACGACCGTCGAGTGGTTGACCCCTCCAGTGTGCACACCTGCTCGTGCATCTGCAAAAGCAGGTGGAGCAGGCAACTGTTCGTGCATCTGCTATTTCATCTGCAAGAACGCTTCGGCTACGGTGTGCGCGTCGTGACCGGAAAATATGACGGTGAGTGACCGGGAGAGTGAGGACGGGCGTGGAGATCGACAGCTGCCGGACGGGTCTCATCGAGGACGTCACCGAGGTGCCCGCCGGGCTGCTCGGCCTTCTGGCCTGGAGGAAGAGTGCCGCGAGCAACCCGAACGGCGACTGCGTGGAGCTCGCGCCGCTGCCGGCCGGAGGAGTCGCGGTCCGGAACTCCCGCGCGCCGCTCGGGACCGCGCTCATCTACACCCGGGCCGAGATCGACGCGTTCCTCCAGGGAGCCAAGGCGGGGGAGTTCGACGACCTCGCGCTGTGACGGATCCATGACGGATCCGGGAACACCTCAAGTCTTGACGGCTCGGGCGGCCCCGTATCATCGTCGCCGTACTACCGTGCACTGGGTCGCCAGCGACACGCAGCGATGCCCGCCATGGCGAAAGGGGGGACGAGGTGGACGCAGGAACCACGCGTCGGCGATCCCCGTCGAGTAGTGCGAAGCCGACGTCGATCACGGCCGGCCAGAGCGACGCCCCGACCGTCTCCCGGATTCTGCTCGGTACGCAGCTCCGGCGCCTCCGGGAGGACGCCGAGATCACCCGCGAGGCGGCCGGTCACCACATCCGCGCCTCCCACGCGAAGATCAGCCGCATCGAGTTGGGCCGTGTCGGGTTCAAGGAGCGCGACGTCGCGGACCTGCTCACCCTCTACGGGGTCACGGACGACGCGGAGCGTACGGCGATCCTGGATCTCATGCACCAGGCGAACATGCGCGTCTGGTGGCAGAAGCACAGCGACCTGCTCCCGAACTGGTTCGAGACCTACCTACGGCTCGAGCAGGTGGCGAAGGTCGTCCGGACCTACCAGCTCCAGTTCGTCCCCGGGCTCCTGCAGACCGAGGAGTACGCCCGCGCCGTCATCGGGCACGGTCACAGCCGCTCCGCGGAGGAGCTGAACCGCCGCGTCATGCTGCGGTTGGAGCGTCAGGAGATGCTCTACACGCCCGAGGCACCGCACCTGTGGGCGGTCATCGACGAGGCGGCGCTGACGCGTCCGTTCGGGCCCGTCCGCGTGATGCGCGACCAGCTGCGACACCTGCTGGAGGTCAGCGCCGCGCCGAACATCCACGTGCAGGTGCTGCCGTTCCGCAGCGGGGCGCACGCCGCTGCGGGTGGGTCGTTCTCGATCCTGCGGTTCGCGGAGCCGGACCTGCCGGACGTCGTGTATCTCGAGCAGCTGACCAGCGCGGTGTATCTCGACAAGCGGGCGGAGGTCGAGGAGTACATGCTGATCATGGAGCGCGTCACGGTCCAGTCCGAGACCCCGGCCCAGTCCCGCGAGACCCTGCGCCGGCTGCTCGGCGAGCTGTAGCGCGGGGCGGCGGACCGCCCCGCGCGGGCGGTCACGTCAGCCGGTCCACCGCGGCGAGCAGGTCCGCCACCTGCTTCGTCACGCTGAACTTCTCCTTCACGTAGGCCTGCGCGACGGGGCCCTTGGTCTTCTTCCAGTCCTCGTCGACGGCGGTGGTGACGGCCGCGGCGAGCGACCGCGCCAGCTCCTGCCGGTCGTCGGTCTCGGGCACCAACGTGCCGACCTCCGGAGTCACGAAGTCGCGCGGGCCGCCGGAGTCCGCGCCGATCACCGGGGTGCCGCACGCCATGCACTCGATGAAGACGAGGCCGAAGGGCTCCCGGTAGGACGGGAAGCAACCGACGTCCGCGCAGTTGAACAGCGTCGTCAGCTCGTCCTGCGGGCGGGGGCCGACGATGTAGGTCCGGCGCAGCCCGAGCTCCGCGACCAGCTCGTGCATCGCCACCTGTGCCTCGTGCGGACCCGAGCCGATCACCAGTGTGAGGATCTTCTTCTCGTGCTGCTCGTAGATCGCCGCCGCGCGCAGCAGGGCGTCGAGCCGCTTCCAGTCCGCGAACTTGCCGCAGAACGCGACGACCGCGTCGAACCCGTCCGGCGGAGCGACCGGCTCGGGTTCACCGTGGCCCTCCGGCGGCGCGGTGGTGAACCCGGCCAGCACCTCGGCGCGGTTGGCGTACACGTCCGGCAGCACCTGGAAGACCTGCTGGTTGTAGCCGTTGTGGGAGAGCACCGCGCGCTCGCGCGGGAACTCCGGGAACACCGCGGTCAACGCGTCGATCTGCTCCGCCGAGATCGATGCGACCACGTCGACGCCGTGCTCGGGGTCCGCGTAGTCGAAGATCTTCTCCCTCTGCATGAACGCCAGGAAGCGCAGCGGGAACTCCGCGGGGTTGTCGGCGCGCTTCTCGTTGACGTACATCTTCAGCTCGGTGCCGTGCACGAAGCACAACAGCGGCATCGTGCCGCGCCCGGCCGCGGCCCGTCGGCGGATCACGTCGCGCATGACCACCGTGTTCATGAAGCCGTGGTGGGCGATCCCGAGGACGAACCGGTCGCCCGTGCCGTCCTCGATCTCGTCGATCCACTCGGCGACCTCGTCGGTGAGCCGCTTGCGGTAGGCGTCGACCTCGTCGTCGCTCATGCTGTGCCAGCGGTAGTTGCTGGTCGGTGAGATCGACTCGCAGATCGGGATGTCGTGGTCCAGCGCGAACACCCGCACCTGCTCCTCGCGGAACCGCTGGCGCCGCGACGGGTACATCGAGTAGCAGCGCAGCCCTGGCAGTGTGTTGTAGGCGTGGTGGTGCGCCTCGTGCAGGATCCCCGAGCCCGGCGCGAACTCCCCGTCGCGCTGCCAGTTGTTGGTGCCCAGCTGAAAGATCAGCCTGTCGCCCATCCTCGCCCCCGTTCACGCTCACCGGTATGGGGTGAGGGTAGACGACCGATTCCGTGAAGTTGATGTTCAGTGGTCGACGGTGATCAGCGACCGTTTGCTGATCAGGCAGGTGGCCCCAGGAAGGTGTGCAATACCGGCCGGGTGTCGCTCAGCCGTTCGCGCCGCTACTCACCAGCAGCGTGACCGCGCTGCCCGGCTCCGCGTTCCCCTGGGGCGTCTGGCCGACCACGACCCCGGCGGGTTCCGTCGAGGGAACGGGCCGCGTCGTGGGGCGGTAGCCCGCATGCGTGACCGCCGCCGTCGCCGCGTCCTGGGTGGCGCCGACCTCGTACGGCACGGTCGGGTGTGGGGTGGCCTGCAGGTAGGCGGGGTCCGGGCCGGGTACCGGGACGTCCGGGGTGCCGGCGAGGAGCTTGCTCATCGTGGCGAAGAACGGTGGCGCGGCGACGGTGCCGCCGAACGCGCCGTGTCCGCAGTCGCCGAGGTGTACCGGGGTGCCGGGGCAGATCTCACGCGGGTGGGTGCCGTCGGCGAAGACCATCGACGATGCGGCGTACCCGGTGGGGCCGCCGACAGCGCCGACATAGGCGACCGACTCGCTCGTGTTCGTCGTGCCGGTCTTGCCGATGTCCGGCCGGGTCCAGCCCGCGTCCTGGGCCGCTGCCGCGGAGGTCCCGGAGACCGTGTCCTGGCTCAGCCCGGCGGCCAGGGTGTGCGCGAGGCCGGGGGCGACCACCTGTTCGCATGCCTGCTGCCGCACGGCGACCGGCTGGCCGTCGCGGTCGGTCACCGACTGGATCGGGTTCGGTGGGCACCACATGCCGTCGCTGTCGATGGTCGCGGCGACGTTGGCCATCTCCAGCGTGCTGACCGGGCTGACCCCGAGGGTGAACGAGAGCAGGTTCTGGAAGTACCGCGACTGCGGTTGGTTGTACTGGGGGTTCTTCGACTGCGGGTCGGTCGGGTCGGTGACCGGGTTGCCGCCGGCGTCGTTGCTGGCCAGGGACTCGCGCAGGCCGAGCCGCTGGGCCATGGCGAGCACCGACGGCAGCCCGGTGCGGGACTCCAGCCCGACGAAGGCCACGTTCGGCGACGTAGCCAGCGCGTCCTGGAGGCTGATCGGGTCCGGGTAGCTGGTCCCGTCGTTGGCGACCGGATAGCAGGAGGTGTAGCGGTTCGTGTTCGGCGGGGTGAAGCAGTCGGAGCCGGGGTTCGGCAACATCGAGTCGAAGCCCACGGTGCCGTTCTCCAGCGCTGCCGCCGTGGTGAAGATCTTGAACGACGAGCCGGCGCCGAACACGTTGCTCGGGTCGGCCACGACGTCCGTGGCGCGCTCGCCCTGCGCCGCGTCGGTCCCGTAGTTGCGGTTGGCGACCATCGCGGCGACCTCGTGGCCGTCGTGCCCGGGCCGGACGATCGCGAAGGTGTTGGCGACGCCGTTCTGCCGCGTGGGCACGTTGTTCTCGACCGCGGCCTTGGCCGCGGCGCTTGCCACCGGGTCCATCGTCGTGCGGATCGTGTAGCCGCCGGTGGCGAGCTGGTCGGCGGTGATCCCGGCGTTCTTCAGGTAGTCGACGGCGTACTGGCAGAAGAACCCGGCGTCCGGGGCGGCGGCCATGCAGGTACCGCCGGGTACGACCGGGCCGTCGGGCCGCACGTCCAGCGGTGCCGCGGTCGCCGTGGCGGCCTGGGCGGGCGTGATCGACCCGACCTGGGCCATCGCGGCGATGACGACGTCGCGACGGTCCTTCGCCTGCTGCGGGTGGTCGTACGGATCGTAGAGGTTGGGGTTGTTGACCATCCCGGCAAGCAGGGCCGCCTGGGGCACGGTGAGCGCCGCGGCGGTGGTGCCGAAGTAGGCGCGGGCGGCGGCCTCGACGCCGTAGACGTTCCCGCTGAACTCGACGACGTTGAGGTAGCCGTCCAGCACGTCGTTCTTGGACATCGTGTGGGCGATCCCGGTGGCCAGCTCGGCCTCGCGGACCTTGCGGCCGAGGGTGTCGGAGCGGTCGGCCCGCTGGGCGGCGGGGTTGTCGCGGTCCACGACGTTGATCAGGTAGTTCTTGACGTACTGCTGGGTGATCGTGGAGCCGCCCTGGGTCGCGCTGCCGAGGCTGTTGCTGACCAGCGCCCGGACGGTGCCGATCGGGTCGACGCCCGCCTCGTCGAAGAACCGCCGGTCCTCGATCGCGACGGCGGCCGCCTGCATGGCGGGGGCGATCGCGTCGATCGCGACGGGGATCCGGTACTGGTCGTCCAACTGGGCGATCGGTTTGCCGTCGCGGTCGAGGACGGTGGTGACCGCGGGCATGTCCGCCTCCGGCGGCAGCGGGTCGCGTGCCGGTGCCGGCGTACCGTTCGACACGAGCGCGACCCCGGCGGCCACCGGGGCGAGCAGACCGGCCAGCACCAGGCCACCTGCGACGGTCACGGCGAGCATGCGGGTGGCGCGCGTTCTCATGCCCCCGATCCTGCCGGGTGGATCTGTGTCGAAGCTGAGGACCGCCCCCCGGCGCGGGAACCGACCGCGGCCGCCGATCGTCAGATGATCGAGGCGGCCCGGGGCGAAGGAGTGAGCAGGGGTGGTGCGCGCGGGGCGGATCGTCACGGCGGTCGCGTCCGCGCTGGTGCTCCTGGTCACCGGCTACGGCTGGACGGCCTACCGGGAGCTCGGTGCGCGGCTGGTGACCAGCGACGTGCTGACGCCGGACCGGCCCTCGGACGGCGTGACCGACATCCTGCTGGTCGGCCTGGACAGCCGCACCGACGCTGCCGGAAACCCGCTGCCCCGGCAGTTGCTCGACGCGCTCACCGCCGGGCCCGACGAGGGCACGCTCAACACCGACACCCTGATCCTCGTGCGGATCCCCGACGACGCGAGCCTGCCGACCACGGCCGTCTCGATCCCGCGCGACTCGTTCGTGTACATCCCGGGATTCGGCACTCACAAGATCAACTCGGCGTATGTCCGGGGCTCCGACGAGGCCCGCGCGCGGCTCGTCGCTCAGGGTGTGACGGGCGCGGAGTTGGAGCAGCAGAGTGCCCAGGCCGGCCGGCGCACCTTGATCGCGACCGTCGAGCAGTTGACCGGGGTGTCGGTCGACCACTACGCGGAGGTGAACCTGGCGGGGTTCGCCGAGATCACCCAGGCCGTGGGTGGGGTGCCGGTCTGCCTCAACGCTCCGGTGCACGACCCCTACTCGGGCGCGGACTTCCGCGCGGGCCCGCAGACGGTGGAGGGGCCGGCGGCGCTGGCGTTCGTGCGGCAGCGGCACGGTCTGCCGCGGGGTGACCTCGACCGCGTGGTGCGCCAGCAGGCGTTCCTGGCGAGCCTCGTGCACGAGGTCCGGTCGGCCGGGACCCTGGCCAACCCCGCGCAGCTGTCCGACCTGATCGCCACGGTCAGTCGCTACGTGGTGATCGACACCGGTTGGGACCTGCTCGCGTTCGCGGCCGAGGCGCGTGGGCTCACTACCGGCGCGATGAGTTTCCGCACGATCCCGACCGGCCGGCTGAACCTGCACACCCCGGACGACGGGGTGGCGGTGCAGATCGACCCGGCGGCGGTGCGCGACTTCGTCGGCACCCTGTCCGAGGGCACGCCGGCCGGGACACCGCCCGTCGACGCTGGAGCGCCGGCGCCGCCGACGGCGCCGTCGCCGACGGGTGCACGCTCGCTGTCCGCGAAGGCGGCGCGACCGGCCCCGGCTGCGGCGGCCCCGGCCGCGCCGCCGATCACCGTGGCAGGCGTGCGCTGCGTCAACTGACGATCCCCGGTCGCCGCCCGTGCGTGCGGCGCCGCCGAGGCGGCACGGATCGACGGTGCGCATCGACGCCGTCCGTCCCCGTGACACCGTCCACCACCGTGGAACCGCCATGTCGCGTCCCGCTGTCGACCGTGTGCCACCGCACCAGGGCTTTGGCGAGTGGGGAGGTCGCGCCTGCTCGACGTCCAGCAGCGGAGCGGCGCGGCCGAGCGTCGCGTCGTCGTCCCGCCGCCCCAGGCCGATCAGCTCGACCTCGACATCGTCCTCGGCGACCGCGACCTACGCGCCCTCGGACGCGTCGGCCTCGAGGTCGGCGTCCTCCGGGTCGTACCCGCTCGTGGCGGCCGCCAGTGCCTCGGGCTCCTGCAGCCGGTTCGTGCGGATCAGCTGCCGGTATGGGCGGGCTCTGGGATGGTCGACGCCGTCGGCCTGGCCTAGCCTGAGAGGGCATGTCGAAACCCGTGGGGTGTGCGGTCGCGCGGCCCGGGTTTGGAGATGTTCTCTCTGCAGACGGCGTGGGAACGGGTCCTCGGGAGCGGCGTATGCATGTCGTGACGATCTCCGCCACCTACGGGGCCGGGGGTGCGCTCATCGGCCCCGCGGTCGCCGAACGACTCGGCGTGCCGTTCGTGGATCGGGCGATTCCGGCGGCCGTGGCGGACGACCTGGGCATCACCCTCGACGACGCGTTGTCCCGCGACGAGCAGGTCGGGGGATGGTTGTCGCGGCTGCTGACGGCGACGGCACCGCTCTCGGCCGAGTGGATGATCGGGCCGGACCACCCGCGGGCGGTGCTGCTGTCCGACGCCGCGGTCCTCCGCTGCACGGAGGGGGTGATTCGCAAGGCCGTCGGCGGGGAGGGCGCGGTCATCCTGGGCCGGGCGGCCGCGATCGTGCTGCGCGATCACCCCGGCGCCTTCCACGTCCGGCTCGACGGCGACCCGGACCGCCGCGTGCGACAGGCCATGGCCCTGCAGGGGATGCGGGAGCGCGCGGCGCGGGAGGCCATGGACCGCAACGACAGGGCGCGCACCGCATACGTCCGGCACTTCTACGGCGCGGACGCCGCGAGCCCGCAGCACTACGACCTCGTCGTCGACAGCACCCGCATACCGATCGAGGCGTGCACCGAGATGATCGTGAGCGCCGCGAGGTCGTGCGGTGGGAAGACGGGCTGACACCCTGCGTCAGCCCTGCGCCAGAGGCTCGGCTGCGACGGGTTCCTCCCGTTCCTGCCCGAGCGCGGCGTCCACCTTCGGCATGAGCAGCCCGGCCACGACGGTGAGGACTGCGGCCACGAGCACGGCGAGGAACACCGCCGCACCGGACTCCGTCGCGGCGACCGGGTCGGTCGCGTCGCGCCCGGAGGCCGCGATGACCCCGTTGGCGACGGCACCGAGGACCGCGGCACCCACCGCGCTGCCGATGGAGCGGGCGAACATGTTCGCCCCCGTGGCCACCCCGCGCTCGTGCCACGCGACGCTGGCCTGGGCGGCGATCAGCGAGGGGGAGGCGACGAGGCCCATCCCGAGGCCGGTGACGAAGCACGTCGCCGCGACGACGGCCACCGACGGCCGGTGCGCGAGCAGCGCGAGCGACCCGGTACCCAGGACCGCGAGCCCCAGCCCGATGAGGACGGTCGGACGGAAGCCGAACCGCATGTAGAACAGCCGCCCGGACAACGTCGCGGCGATCGGCCAGCCGATCGTCAGCGCGGCGAGGGCGAGGCCCGCGACGATGGGCGGCACGCCGAGCGCGCCCTGCAGGTAGGTGGGGACGTACGAGGTCAGCCCGATGAGGATCACGCCCACGCCGAGGGCGAGCGCGGTCGTCGTCGCGAGCAGGCGCCTGCGTAGCACCCAGGGCGGCAGGATCGGCTCGGCTGCGCGCCGCTCGACGAGAACGAACGCGCCGAGCAGCGCGGCACCACCGGCGAACACGGCGATGCTGGTCGGGGAGCTCCACGCCCAGGCCTGGCCGCCCTCCAGCACGCCGAGGATGGCCAGGGTCATGCCGCTGGTCAGCAGGACGGCGCCCGAGTAGTCGACGTGATGCTTGCGCCGTTCCACGGTCTCGTGGAAGTTCCGCATGATCAGGCCCGCGGCGAGCAGGCAGAGCGGCACGTTGACCAGGAAGATCCATCGCCAGAGGCCGAGCTGGGCGAACACGCCACCGAGCGTCGGGCCGACCACCGACGACATCGCCCAGACGCTGGCGATGTAGCCCTGGGCGGTGGCGCGCTCGGCCACGGTGTAGATGTCGCCTGCGATCGTGATCGCGATCGGGGCGACCGCGCCGGCCCCGAGGCCCTGCACGGCGCGGAAGGCGATGAGGGCCGGCATGCTCCACGCCACCCCGCACAGCACGCTGCCCACGAGGAACAGACCGATCCCGAGCAGGATGATCGGCTTGCGCCCGACGGTGTCCGCGAGCTTGGCGTACACCGACACCGACACGGCCTGAGCCAGCAGGTACACCGAGAACAGCCACGGGAACTGCGCGAACCCGCCGACGTCGCGGACGATCGACGGCACCGCGGTCGCCAGGATCGTCGCGTCGATGGCGATGAGACCGGTGGACACCATGAGGGCGAGCAGGACGGGACCGCGCTCGGAGCGCAGGCCGACCCCGCTGCGGGAGGACGGGCTCACGTTCAGGTGCAAGGTGGAGTGCCGACCGGGCATTCCCGGGGCCGGCCGCCCGGGAAGGCACCGGTCACCGATCGCCTGGGGGCTACCCCACCTCGTGACGGGGGTGTGTCCGGCCCACTCCGGGTGTGGGCCTCATCGTCGCGGGCCTGGTTCCGGAGCAGCGTGTCGACCAGCACGAACAGCCGACACGATCGCTTCGAGGAGGGTCGCATGTTCACCTCTGCCACGCCTCACCCGGTCATTCCGGACGCCGGTCAGGAGCGGAGCGGGCTGGCCCGCTTCTGGCACCAGGTCGGCCCCGGGAGCAGGAAGCGGTACGCGCTGGCGCGGATCGAGGCCGAGCGCCTGGCTGCGCTGCGCCACGAGTGGCAGGAGGCCTGCCGGCACGTGGGGCTGGGCCTGATGGTCTACACGCCGAGCGGGATCACGGTGTCGGTGCCGCGCGTCGCCCGCGCCGACCTCGGTCCGCCCGTGTCGTTCACCGTCCAGCTGCGGCCGGGGCAGCGGGCCTCGGACTTCAGGGGCGCGGCGTCGCGGCTGGCCCTCGCACTGGGCGTCGGCGGGCTCCGGGTCACCGCGCGTGCGCCGGGTTGGGTGGATGTCGTCGTGACCGACCCGCGGTTCGGGTACGGCGACGGCTACCGGGACGACGGCCCGGACGACCGACGGCGGCCGCCGGAGCTGCGGGTCGTATGAGAGCTCGTCCGGTGCCCCGGGGGCAGGACGACACCGAACCCGCGCACGGCCAGCCGCAGGAGCACCTGGCCGGGCGCGCGCAGATCGGCGATCCGCGCCGCGCTGAGGTCTTCCAGCTCGGCCAGCCGCACGGCGTACACCTGCGGGCCGGCGATCCGGGCGGCCTGCAGCTCGACCGCGTTGTGCCACACCTTCCGCCGCGCCTCGCGGAGCCACCGCCGAGACGCCCATCGGTTGAGCGGGGTGAGCGCGCGGTCCAGGAGGGTGCGCGCCGAGCGCCGCGCCAGCTCGCTGTCCTCGGCCCGCACCTGGCGGGCGAGGACGGCGTCGATCCGCTCGTGGTCACGCCGTCGCCGGGCCAGCAGCACCGGGTCGGCGAACTCCGCGTTCGGAATGACCATCAGCAGCGCCTGCGGCAGGTCGTAGTTGACGTGGGCGTTGATGCCGAGCAACACATGCCGCAGCGGGGGCAGCGCTGCGGGGGCGTCGAACGCGAGGCGCCAGGGCCGGGGCACCCCACCGCTCCCGGACAGGTCGGC
>JAEUJO010000085.1 GCA_016794615.1 Pseudonocardia sp.
CGGTTCCCTCCCGTTCACCCTCGACGGCTTCCAACACACCGCGTGTTCCGCGCTGGAAGACGGCCACGGTGTGCTCGTGTGCGCCCCCACCGGGGCCGGGAAGACCGTCGTCGGCGAGTTCGCCGTGCACCTCGCGCTCGCGCAGGGTCTGCGGTGCTTCTACACCACGCCGATCAAGGCGCTGAGCAACCAGAAGTACGCCGACCTCGTCGCCCGCCACGGCGCCGCCGCCGTCGGCCTGCTCACCGGCGACACCAGCGTCAACGGCGACGCCCAGGTGGTCGTGATGACCACCGAGGTGCTACGCAACATGATCTACGCGCGGTCCCGGCAGCTCGACCGGCTCGGCTACGTGGTGATGGACGAGGTGCACTACCTGGCCGACCGGTTCCGGGGCGCGGTGTGGGAGGAGGTGATCCTCCAGCTGCCCGAGCACGTCGCGCTGGTCAGCCTGTCGGCGACGGTGAGCAACGCCGAGGAGTTCGGCGACTGGCTGGTCACCGTCCGCGGCGACACGACGGTCGTCGTCGACGAGCACCGGCCGGTGCCGCTGTGGCAGCACATGATGGTCGGGAACCGGCTGCTCGACCTGTTCGCGCAGATGCAGGGCGCGCGGGCGGCCGGCACCGCTGTCGACGTTGCGGGCGACGGCGAGCTGCAGGTCGACCCGGAGCTGGTCCGGGCCACCCGCGAGCTGGACCGGCAGTCCGCCAGCGCGGTCTGGGACCGGGCGCGCCGCACGCGGGGTGCGACCCCACCCCGTCGGGTCGGCTTCCGGCCGCCGTCACGGATCACCGTGCTGGACCGGCTGGACCGCGACGGGTTGCTCCCGGCGATCACCTTCGTGTTCAGCCGCGCCGGCTGCGACGCCGCCGTGGCCCAGTGCGTGCGTGCCGGGCTGCGGCTGACCACCGAGGACGAGGTCGACGAGATCCGCCGGGTCGTCGAGCGCCGCACCGGTGACCTGCCCCAGTCCGACCTGGGCGTGCTGGGCTACTGGGAGTGGCGCGAGGCGCTCGAGCGGGGGGTCGCCGCGCACCACGCGGGCCTGCTCCCCGCGTTCAAGGAGACCGTCGAGGAGCTGTTCGTCCGCGGGCTGGTGCGCGCCGTCTTCGCCACCGAGACACTCGCGCTGGGCATCAACATGCCCGCCCGCACCGTCGTGCTCGAACGCCTGGTCAAGTTCAACGGCGAGGCGCACGCCGAGCTGACCCCCGGCGAGTACACCCAGCTCACCGGGCGGGCCGGGCGCCGGGGCATCGACGTCGAGGGACACGCCGTGGTCGTCTGGCAGCCCGGGGTCGACCCGGAGCAGGTCGCCGGCCTGGCATCGACCCGAACCTACCCGCTGCGCAGCTCCTTCCGCCCCGGCTACAACATGGCCGTCAACCTCGTCGGCAGGCTCGGCGTCGCCGCGGCCCGCGAGCTGCTCGAACAGTCGTTCGGCCAGTTCCAGGCCGATCGGTCGGTGGTCGGGCTGGCCCGGCGGATCGAACGCAACACCGAGACCCTCGCCGGGTACGAGGGCTCGATGCGCTGTCACCTCGGCGACTTCGCCGAGTACGCTGCGCTGCGCCGCCGGGTCACCGATCGGGAGAAGGCGCTGCGCCGCCAGGGGATGGCCGAGCACCGCGACGCCACGACGGACGCGCTGCGGGCGCTGCGGCCCGGAGACGTCATCGCGGTGCCGGGCGGGCGGCGCGCCGGGCTGGCGGTCGTCCTGGATCCCGGCGTGAACAACGAGGACGAACCGCGGCCGCTGGTGCTGACCGAGGACCGCTGGGCCGGGCGCCTGTCGGCCGCGGACTTCCCCACCCCGGTCACGGCGCTGGGCCGGATGCGGCTGCCCAGGAACGTCAACCACCGCGCGCCCGCGGTGCGCCGCGACCTCGCGTCGTCGCTGCGCAACACCGGCATCGCCGCTCCGGCGACGACCCGGCGCGGCCGGTCCGGGAAGGGCGCACGCGGCCCCGCCGCCGACGACCCGGAGCTCGCGACCCTGCGCCGCGCCCTGCGCGCCCACCCCTGCCACGGTTGCGACGACCGGGAGGCGCACGCCCGGTGGGCCGAGCGGCACGCCCGACTGGAACGCGAGACCGAGCAGCTGCGGCAGAAGGTCCGCGCCACCACGCACTCGCTGGCCCGCACGTTCGACCGGATCCGCGCGCTGCTGGGCGAACGCGGCTACCTCTCCGGGGGCGACGACGGTGAGACCGTCACCCGGCAGGGCGAGCGGCTGGCCCGGCTGTGGGGTGAATCGGACCTGCTCGCAGCCGAGTGCCTGCGGAACGGCGTCTGGGACGGCCTGGCGCCCGCCGAGCTGGCCGCGGTCGTATCCGCGCTGGTCTACGAGTCGCGCCGCGACCTCGGGCCGGTGCCTCGGGTGCCCACGGGGCGGGTGGCCGACGCGCTGGCCGCCACCGTGCGGCTGTGGACGGGGCTGGAGGCCGACGAGCGCCGGCACCGGGTGGACCGCACCCGAGAGCCCGACCTCGGGTTCGCCTGGCCGATGCACCGGTGGGCGCGCGGGGAGTCGCTGTCCGCGGTGCTCGCGGCCGCGGAGCAGAACGGCGTCGACCTCTCGGCGGGCGACTTCGTCCGCTGGTGCCGGCAGGTGTTGGACCTGCTGGACCAGATCGCGGACGTCGCCGGGCGAGGCACCCCGGTCGGCCAGGCCGCGGCGACGGCGGCCCGGTCGGTGCGGCGCGGGGTCGTGGCGGTCGGGACGGCCTGAGCGGCCGGGGTCCTGCACCCCGCCGGGCGACCGTGGATCGGGCATCCAGCGCACACCCACCGTGTCCTGGGTGGATCGCCTGCGCAGGTGACGGCGGGTGTGCTTGGATCGCGCCGGATCGGCCGACGAGGAGGGGACGCCGATGGACGAGCGCAGCGAGGGAGTGCTGCCGTGAGTCGGCCCTATGAGCCAGATCGGCACGGCCGGTGGTCGGCCGCATCCGGCCACCCCGCGGACGAGCCCACCGGCGCCTGGGGGCACCCGCCCGCGGGTGGCTGGGGCGGTGGCGGGTACGGCGACGAGCCGCAGTACGGCTGGCGGCCGCAGGGCGAGCCGTCGTGGAACCAGAGCAAGCAGACCCGCCCCCGGGTGTCGGCCCGGCAGCGCGGCAGGCGGCGGCTGCTCGTCGCGATCGTCACCGCGCTCGTCGTCGTGCTGGTGATCGTGCTCGGGTTCGTCAGCCCGGGATGGTTCGTGACCAGGGTCTTCGACGCCGGCGCGGTCCAGGCAGGCGCGGCCAAGGTGCTCACCGACGACTATGCGATCGACGGCGTCGCGGACGTCCGGTGCCCGCAGGACGTGCAGGTCAAGGCGGGTGCGACGTTCTCCTGCGACGCCACGATCGACGGCGACCCCGTCACGATCCCGATCACGGTGACCGACGACGGCGGCGCCTACCAGGTGGGGCGGCCGGCCTGAGCGGGCACCCGGTCCGCCCGCTGACCGACGGCGAGCTGCGCGCCGCGCACGACCTGTTCGGTGGATCACTGCACAACGCGCCGGTCGACGACGCGCAGTGGGCCCGTCGGCGCGGGTCGTACACGCCGGGGCGCACGTTCGGGGCGTTCGACCCGGACGGCCGGCTGGCCGGCACCACGACGTCCTACCCGTCGCGCACCGTGGTGCCGGGCGGCGCGGTGCTGCCGCTGGCGGCGGTGACCCGCGTGGGAGTGCGTGCCGACCGCACCCGCCGGGGCCTGGCCACCGCGCTGATGCGCGCCCAGCTCGACGACCTGCGCGCCCGCGGCGACGTCCTCGCGCTGCTGTGGGCGATCGAGAGTGGCATCTACGGCCGGTACGGCTACGGCGTCGCGACCCGGGCACGCACCGTCCGGGTCCGCGCGTCGCGGACGGCGCTGCGGCCGCAGGCGCCGGCGGGCGGGACGGTCCGGGTGCTCGACCGGGCCGGGTTCGTCCCCGTCCTGGCCGCCCTGCATGACACGCTCGCCCTCCGCCGCCCGGGCGGGATCACCCGTACCCCGGGCTGGTGGGAGGTCTACGCGGACCGGCACGCCGACGACGCGCTGCTGACGGCGGTGCACACCGGCCAGGACGGGACCGACGACGGGTTCGCCGTGGCCGTCGCACGTGGGCCCGGGCCGTTCGGGCCGGACGGCGGCGGGTACGCGCTGCACGTCGAGGATCTGCACGCCGCTGACACCACCGCCGCGGCCGACCTGTGGCGGTTCCTGCTCGGCGTCGACCTGATCGCCGACGTCGTGGCCGCTGTGCCGACGGACGACCCGCTGGACCTGCTGCTCGCCGATCCGCGCGACGCCGTCGTCACCGGCCTGGCCGATGAGACGTGGCTGCGCCTGGTCGACGTGCCCGCCGCGTTGGCCGCTCGCTCGTTCGGGGCCGACGCGGCGCCTCTGCTCCTCGCCGTGCACGATCCGCTGCTGCCGGACAACGCCGGGATCTACCGGATCGCCGGGGCGGGCGCCGAGCGCGTCGGTCCGCTGGGTGCCTGCGAGCCGGAGCTGTCGTGCGGCGTCGCCGCGCTCGCTCAGGCCTACCTCGGCGACCGCAGCCCGTCGACGCTCGCCGCGACCGGCTGGTGGACGGTGCACGACCCCACCGCCCCGGCCCGGGCGGATGCGCTGTTCACCACGGCGCCCGCACCCTGGTGCGGCACCCACTTCTGACCTTCCCGAATCACCGCCGCCCCCGAATCACCGCCGCCCCGCGCGCGCCGTTCCTCACTCGGACGTCTCCCACACGCCCGCGGTTCCCGCACACCGCTCGAGGTGTGCCATCGCGAACGCGGTGGGCAGTCAGCTTCCCGCCTTGGCCAGCGCCGCGACCAGCCGCTCCACCGCGCCGCCCAGCGCCCACCGCTCCGCGAGCTCGGCCAGCCTCGCGGGGTCCACCGGGGCCGCAGGCACCGGGTCGGGCCGGCCCGACCGGACGGGCGCGTCCAGCGCCACCCGCACCACCGGCTCCACGACGGCGAGGTAGGGCCCCGCCGCGGCGAGCTTGGTGCGGACGGGCGGGCTGAGCCGGGTGTCGGAGCGGTCGTCGATCGCCGCGCGCAGCTCGGCCCAGGACCCGAAACGGCCCACCAGCGTCGCCGCGGTCTTCGCCCCGATTCCGGGGACTCCCGGCAGCCCGTCCGACGGGTCGCCGCGCAGCATCGCCATCTCCGCGTAGGCTTCGCCGGCGCGGTCCGCCGGCACGCCGTACTTGGCGGCGACCTCCGGTGGCCCGAGGATCTCCGCCTTGGCCAGCCCGCGCCCGACGTAGACCAGCCTGACGGGGGTCGGCTCGTCGCGCACGACCTGCATGAGGTCGCGGTCGCCGCTGACCACCTCGACGGGGTCGGCCTTCTCCGCGGCGCACAGGGTGCCGATGACGTCGTCGGCCTCGTGGCCGTCGGCGCCCGCCGTGGCCAGCCCCGCGGCGGCGAGCACGTCCAGGATCACCGGAACCTGCGGGCTCAGCCCGTCCGGCACCATCTCGGGGATCCCGGCCGGGGCGGTGTCGGGTTCGCCCGCCACCCGGTGCGCCTTGTAGGAGGGCAGAGCGTTCACCCGGAAGGCGGGCCGCCACTCCAGGTCCAGGCACGCCACCAGCCGAGCCGGGCGACGCTCCGTGAGCAGCCGCGACACCATGTCGCAGAACCCGCGCACGGCGTTGACCGGCGTCCCGTCCGGTGCCCGGATCGACTCGGGGACGCCGTAGAAGGCGCGGAAGTACAGGCTGGCGGCGTCGAGCAGCATCAGCGGGCGGGCCACGGTCCCGCAGTGTGCCAGTGCGCCGGCCCGGCGGTGCCGCTCGGTGCTCGGCGGGCGCGGCCCGCGACCCACCCGCTCGTCGCACGCCGGCCACGGCGTCGCACCGCCCGCGCGACCGCCGCACCCCGCGCAGCAGCTGCGACGATCCGATCCGGTGTGTGACGGCCGACACGGGGTGCTCGGACGCGACGTGGGATCGCCGACGACGGCCCGGGGGACCGGGATGGCACAGAGGTGTCGGGGCATACTGCGCCACATGACTGCGGGCCACCGGACTCCGGCCGTTCCCACCGCACTGCTCGCCGAGCGCATCCGTCGGGCGGGCGACGTCGCCGCGGACCACGGCATCGACCTGCTGCTGGTCACCCCGGGCACCGACCTGCGCTACCTCCTCGACGCGGACGGCGCGAGTCACGAACGGCTCACCTGCCTCGTGCTGCCCGCGGCCGGGCACCGCGCGCCGCCCGCACTGGTCGTGCCGCGGCTCGAGGCCCCGGGCTGGGCCGGGCTGCCGCTGGCCGACCTCGGTGTCGAGGTCGTCACCTGGAGCGACGGTGAGGACCCGTATCTGCTGGTCAGCGACCTCGCCGGCGGGCCGACCCGGCTCGCCGTCGCCGACACGATGCCCGCGCAACACGTGTTCGGGCTGCGCGAGGCCCTCCCGGAGGCCGCACAGACGCTCGCCGGGCCGATCGTGAGCGAGCTGCGGATGCGTAAGGACACCGGCGAGGTGGAGCAGCTGCGCGTCGCCGGCGCGGCGATCGACCGGGTGCACGCCCGCATGGGCGAGTTCCTCAAGGCGGGCCGCACCGAGGCGCAGGTCGGCGCGGACATCGCCGCGGCGATCGTCGAGGAGGGCCACACCGCGGCCGCGTTCGTCATCGTCGGCTCCGGCCCGAACGGGGCCAGCCCGCACCACGACGTGTCGGACCGGGTGATCGAGAGCGGCGACGTCGTGGTCGTCGACATCGGCGGTCCCCTGCCCAGCGGCTACTACTCCGACTCCACCCGGACCTACGCCGTCGGCACCGAGCCTCCCGCCCGGGTCCAGGAGGCGTACGCAGCCCTGCAGGACGCGCAGGAGCGCGCCGTCGCCGCCGTCCGGCCCGGGGTGCCCGCGGAGCGGGTCGACGCCGTGGCCCGGGCCCGGCTCACCGACGCCGGGCTCGGCGAGCGGTTCCTGCACCGCACCGGCCACGGCATCGGGCTCGACGTGCACGAAGACCCCTACATCGTCGGCGGCAACGCCACGACGCTGGAGCCGGGGATGGCGTTCAGCGTCGAGCCGGGGATCTACCTCGACGGCGACTGGGGTGCCCGGATCGAGGACATCGTCGTGGTGACCGACGACGGCTGCGCGCGGCTGAACACCCGCCCGCGCGACCTGATCGTCCTTTAGCCTCGATTCCCGGTGCGGGGCCCACCTCCCGGGAATCGAGGTTAGCCGTCCTTCGGCCGAGTCCCGGGCCGGCCGGCTCGCCCGTGCACATCTCAGGTCGTCGTGCACATGGCGCACCGTGTGCACCGGCGGCGGCGGGTGTGCACGGGCCGTCCACCCCTGCGCCGGGCCCGCCCCGGAGGCTGCGCCGTCGCCGAGGGAGACGGTCGTCGGAGCGGGGTCGATCCGGGAACCTCCGGGATCGTCTCCGGGTGTTCCCGGAGGCACCGGCCTCCTGCGACGCGCAGGATGGACGGCAGACGGCGAGATCCGCCGTCGACTCGAGAGGAGCCCACGAGTGGCATCGACCCTGACCCGGCCGCGAGAGGGCGCCGTGATCGCCGGAGTGTGCGCCGGCCTCGCGGAGCGGTTCGGCTGGAACCCGTTCGTGGTCCGGCTCGTCTTCCTGCTGTCGTGCCTGCTGCCCGGCCCGCAGTTCCTGATCTACCTGGTGCTGTGGGTGATCATGCCCCGGCGCCCGTACTGAGCGCGGCGCAGGTCGATCACGCCGTCCGCAGGGCCGCGCCCGCCGAGCAGCGTGTGCGTCGCCTCGGGTCGGCGGGTGGAACGGACCGCCGCGCACGTCGCGGTAGGCCCGCTCGAGCGGCGAGCGCCGGTAGAACGCGGCGAGCACCGGTAGAACGCCGCCCCGCCCGCCACCTCCGGCGCGGTGCCGCCGACGGCCCGGTGTCCTGCGGCTGAGTCGGGTGGCTCCCTGCGTGCAGAAGGTGGGGTCGGGGCCGGAGCCGCCGCGAGTGTGACCGGATAGTCAGTACCCGTTCGGATCAGCCGCCGCACGGACCGGTGGACGTGTGTGGCACACTGCTGCCCGTGATCGCCCGGACCAGCCCGCCGCTCGGCGCCGGCTGCTGTCCGGGGTGTTGTCGCTGTTGTCGTCACAGCTGATACCCCGGTTCCGTCCGTCACCGCCGCGTCCGCGGCCCGCACGAGTCTGCGATCACCTCATGAGCGCCCCCGAGCTGCCCCGTACCGCACCGTTCTCGCCCACACCGGACCTGCGCGGCCACACCGTCCTGGTCCTGCACGCCCACCCCGACGACGAGGCGATCTTCACCGGGCTGACGCTGCGCCGGCTCGCCGACGCCGGTGCCCGCACCGTGCTCGTCGTGGCCACGGACGGCGACCTGGGCGGCTCCCGGGTGCCACTGCGCCGCGGCGAGACGGTCGGGCAGCGCCGCCGCGCCGAGCTCGAGGAGGTCGCCGGGATGCTCGGCGTGGCCCGCCTCGTACGGCTCGGCCATCGGGACTCCGGCCTGCCCGGCTGGCCCGACGCCACACACCGGCGCGCGCTCGTGGCGGCGGACCCGCTCGTGCTCGCCCGCCAGGTCGCCGAGATCGCCGACGCCGAGGGTGCCGCCACCGTGGTGCACGACGACGAGCAGGGCATCTACGGCCACCCGGACCACCGCGCGACGTGGCGGATCGGGTCGACGGCCGCCGAGCTGGTCGGCGCCACCGGCTACGCGGTCACGATCGACCGCGAGCACCTGCATGTCGTCGCCCGCGACGGCCACCTCGTGCACGGCGCGGCCCGCGCCGCGGCCGTCGGCTACGGTCGGGTCACCGCCGAGATCGCGTTGGCCGTCACCGGCACTTCGGCGGACGTCGACCACAAGCGCGCCGCGATCCTTGCCCACGCGAGCCAGGTCGGGCCCGACGACGTCCCGCAGGAGACCTTCGCGGCGGCCTACGGCTACGAGTGGTACCGGCGGACCGGCGCCCCCGGCGTGCTGGACCACCTCGGCAACGCCCACCTTGTCGCGGTCTGACCCTCGAACCGGTGTAGCGAAAGCGGCGTTCGGTGCGTTCAGTGCACTGAAAGCCGCTTTCGCTACACCGGGGACCCGCGCGCTACACCGAACGTCGGCCCGGGCCGACGCCACGTACGCTCGCCGCGTGGTAGCGCCCACCGCAGATCAACCGGTGCCGGGAGCCGGCGGCACCGCATGGCACCGGCGGCCGCCCGGCCGGCGGCTCACCGCGTTCCTCGCCCGCGCCACGGCCGCCGCCGGCGGAGGGGTGCTGCTGTACCTCGGGTTCGCCCCGCGCACGCTGTGGTGGCTGGCGCTGCCTGCGTTCGGGCTGCTCGGCGCCACCGTGCACGGCCGCCGGGCCCGGGCCGGGTTCGGCTACGGCGCGCTGTTCGGGCTGGGGTTCCTGCTGCCGCTGCTGCGCTGGACGGGCATCTACGTCGGCCCGGTGCCGTGGCTGGCGCTCTCGGCGGCGGAGGCGGTGTTCGTCGGGGCCGCGGGCGCCGGGATGGCCGTCGTGTCGCGGCTGCGCGGCGGCCCGGTGTGGGCGGCGGCGGTGTGGGTCGGGGCGGAGGCGCTGCGGTCGCGCGTGCCGTTCGGCGGGTTCCCGTGGGGGCGCGTCGCCTTCGGCCAGCCCGACGGGCCGCTGCTCCCCGTGGCCGCCGTCGGCGGGGCGCCGCTGCTGTCGTTCGTCACCGTGCTCGCGGGCCTCGCGCTGGGGGAGGCAGGGCGGCGCCTGGCCCGGCGGGAGGTGCGCGCCGCCGCCGCGCCCGCGCTGGTCGCGCTGGCCGCGCTGGCGACCGGTCCGCTGGCCGCGCTGCTCCCGCCCGCCGGCTCGCCGCCGGTGCGCACCGTGACTATCGCGGCCGTGCAGGGCAACGTGCCGCAGCTCGGCCTGGACTTCAACGCGCAGCGCCGCGCGGTGCTCGACAACCACGTGCGGGTCACCGAGCAGCTCGCCGCAGACGTCGCGGCCGGTCGCCGTCCGCGCCCGGACGTGGTGCTGTGGCCGGAGAACGCCTCGGACATCGACCCGCTGCGCAACCCCGACGCCGCCGCGGCGATCGACCGGGCCGCCCGCGCCGTCGGGGTGCCGATCGTGCTGGGCACGGTGCTGTCCGGCCCGGAGGACACGGCGACGAACTCGGTGCTGGTCTGGGCGCCGGGGGTGGGCGTCGTCGACCGCACCGACAAGCGGCGGGTCCAGCCCTTCGGCGAGTACCTGCCGTGGCGGCCGTTCTTCCGGCTGCTCTCCGAGTACGCCGACCGGGCCGGCAACTTCGTGCCGGGCACCGGGACGGGGGCGGTCGACGCGGCGGGTGTCCGGATGGGGATCGCGATCTGCTGGGAGATCGCCTTCGACGACCTGGTCGCCGACAGCGTCGCCGCCGGGGCGCAGGTCCTGGCGGTGCCGAGCAACAACGCGACCTTCGGACGTAGCGACATGACCTACCAGCAGCTGGCGATGTCCCGCGTGCGGGCCGTCGAACACGACCGCGCCGTGCTCGTCGTGACCACCAGCGGAGTCAGCGCCACGATCACCCCCGATGGCGCCGTCACCGCCACGACCAGCATGTTCACCCCCGATGTGCTGGTCGACGCAACCCCGCTGCGGGACACCACTACGCTCGCAGGGCGACTGCGGGCCGTTCCCGAGTGGGCACTGCTGGCAGCAGGTCTGGCAGGGGTCGGGCTGGCCCGCGTTCGACGGGCAGGCCGTCCGTCCCGACGGCTCGCACGATCACGGCGCGCAGGGCGGGCCCGTGTAGGGGAGGACGAGGATGGCTGAGGGGTCGGCGGGGTCGGTGCTGGTGGTGATCCCGACCTACAACGAGCGCGACAACATCGAGCCGCTGCTCGCACGGCTGCACACCGCCGTGCCGGGGGCCGACGCCCTGATCGTCGACGACGGCAGCCCGGACGGCACCGGTGAGCTGGCGGACAAGCTGGCCGCCGACGATCCGCGCGTGCGCGTGCTGCACCGCACCGCCAAGGCCGGGCTCGGCGCCGCGTACCTCGCCGGCTTCGCCGTCGCCCTGCAGGGCGAGTACCAGGTGGTCGTCGAGATGGACGCCGACGGCAGCCACGCCCCCGAGGACCTGCCGTCGCTGCTCGCCGCGCTGGACGGCCCGGACGGGGCGGACGTCGTCCTCGGGTCCCGCTACGTCCCGGGCGGCCAGGTGCTCAACTGGCCCGCCTACCGCAACTGGATCTCCCGGACCGGGAACCTGTACTCGCGGCTCGCGCTCGGGGTGCGCATCCGCGACATCACCGGCGGGTACCGCGTCTTCCGCCGCGGTGTGCTGGAGACGCTGATGCTCGACGAGGTCGAGTCGCAGGGCTACTGCTTCCAGATCGACCTGGCGTGGCGGGCGCTGCAGGCCGGGTTCCGCGTGGTCGAGGTGCCGATCACGTTCACCGAGCGGGAGCGCGGCGCGTCCAAGATGAGCAACGCGATCGTCGCCGAGGCGCTGTGGAAGGTCACGCAGTGGGGAGTGGAGCGGCACTGGCAGCGGCTCCGCGGGCGCGGCGCACCGGTCGGCACCGGTACGTGACACGACGAGGGCCGGACCACCGTGTGGTCCGGCCCTTCGTCTCGTTCCCTGGCAGTGTCCTTCTCCCCGGCAGTCACTGCCTGCCCGAAAGACCACTGCCTGCCCGAAAGACGATCCGCCCCCTCGGCGATCCTGCCTCCAGCGGCTCCTCGAAGCCCGCTCAGGCGATCTCGGCGCGACGCTCGGCGAGCAGTTCGAGGCGCTCGTCGAGGAGCACCTCCAGGTCGGCGACCGAGCGGCGCTCCAGGAGCATGTCCCAGTGCGTGCGCGGCGGCTTGACCTTCTTCTGCTCGGGCGGCTCGCCGTCGACCAGCCGGGAGATGCTGCCGTGCAGGCGACACTCCCAGGTGGCCGGGATCTCGGCGTCGTTCGCGAACGGCACGTCGAACTCGTGTCCGCGCGGGCAGGCGTAGCGCATCGACTGCCGCGGCGCGAGGTCGTGGTTACGGTCGGTCTCGTAGCTGACGGCTCCGAGCCGGCTACCACGAAGCACGCGGTCGGCCATGGCTTTCCTCCCGATTCCTACTCCGAGGGTGTTTCCCTCGGACGCAACACCGGGTGTAACGTCGGTGTCACTCAGTTTCTTCCTGTGGGCGAGGAGCCGCTGTCGGCCCAGACGTGCCGACGGCATGGCCGTGCCCTGGATCTCAAGTGTGCCCGAAGTGAACGGCTCCTACACGCGAGTGTGACAAGTTTCGCCCCGATGACGGGGGAGTCAACCACGGTTCACACGGCTGCGCAGGGTAGGCGGTTCATCCGGACGCCGCCGCGGCCGTGTCCACCGGCGGCCGCACCGGCCACAGGGCCGCGAGCCCGGCCGCCAGCACCACGATGATCCCGACGATCCCGGCCCGGTCCGAGCCGAACGTGTACGTGAACACCCCCACCAGCGTCGGTGCGAGGAACGAGACGGCCCGTCCCGTGGTGGCGTAGAGGCCGAACATCTCACCCTCGCGGCCGGGCGGGGCGAGCCGGCACAGGTAGGTCCGCGACGACGACTGGGCGGGCCCGACGAACAGGCACAGCCCCAGCCCGAACACCCAGAACGCGACCGGACCGGAGACGAACAGCAGCACCACCGCACACGCGATCATGCCCAGCAGCGACCCGACGATCACGGACTTCGGCCCGACGCGGTCGTCGATCCGCCCGGCGGTCAGCGCGCCCACCGCCGAGACCACGTTCGCGACGACGCCGAAGACGAGCACGTCGCCCTGGCCGATGCCGTAGACGGTCACCGCCAGCACCGCGCCGAAGGTGAACACCGCCGCCAGCCCGTCGCGGAACAGCGCCGAGGCGCCGAGAAACCAGACCGTGTGCCGGTCGGCCCGGTAGAGCACGCGCAGGTCCGCCAGCAGCGCCCGGTAGGAGGCGGCGACCCCCGCAGCCGGGCGGCGGTCGGGGGAGGGCGGAGCCTCGGGCACCGCCACCAGCATCGGCACGGCGAACACCGCGAACCACGCCGCGGCCACGAGCGCGACGAGCCGGATGTTCCAGCCGTCCGCGGCCGGTACCTGGAGCAGCCCGCGCAGCGGCCCGTCACCGGCGATGAACCCCAGGTACACCCCGAGCAGCAGGACGATCCCGCCGAAGTAGCCCATGGCCCAGCCGAACCCGGAGACCCGGCCCATCGTCGCCGGCGACGAGACCTGCCGCAGCACCGCGTTGTACGACACCGACGCCAGCTCGAAGAAGATCGACCCGAGCCCGAGCAGCACGAGCCCGAGCGCCAGGTAGCGGTGGTCGTCGCGGACCGCGACCAGCCCGGCCATCGTCGCGACGGTCGCCGCCGTCCACACCCCGACCGCGCGCCGCCGCCTGCCCGCCGCGTCGGCCCGGGCCCCGAGCACCGGGGCCAGGAGCGCGAGCACCAGCCCCGCCAGCCCGATCGACCACGCCAGCCAGCTGTTGGCACTCACCCCGCCGGGCAGGTCGTCCCCGACCGTGTCGGTGAGGTACACCGAGAACACGAAGGTGAGGATCACGGTGTTGTAGGCCGCCGAACCCCAGTCCCACAGCCCCCAGGCGAGCACCTGCCCGCGCCCGCCCGCGCTCACCGCACTCCCTCGCCGCGCTCGGTCGACTTCGCCGGGCGCCGTGCTGATGGCGCACTCGCACGCTCGTTCACCGCCGCACCCTACGGCCAGTTCCCCCGGGTGCGGAGCAGGTCCCGCAGCAGGTCGGGGCGGTCGGTGAGGATCCCGTCGGCGCCCCGGTCGAGCAGCCCGCACATCACGGCCGGGTCATCGACGGTCCACACATGCACCTCGCGGCCGCTCTCGTGGCTCACGCGCAGCACGTCGGCGTCGACGACCGTGACCCCGGCGAACCGGTGGGGGAGCTGGGCCAGGTCGCCGCGCACCGACGCGAGCCGTCCGGTCCGGACCCGCGGCGGGTGCCGGCGGCCGCCCGGCCGGGCCGTCTTCCGACGCGTCCAGCCGTGCATCCGCAGCCCGACGACGGCGGTGTGGCCCATCGAGGTGAACAGCGGCGCGCCGTGCGCCCGGGTGAGCCGGCGGGCCACCCGCAGCCACGGGTCGTGGTAGCCGGCAAGGCACACACGGTTCCAGGCGTCGAGCTCGGCCAGCACCGCCAGCACGGGCCGGACCGCGGCACCCGACTTCAGCTCGACGGTGATCCGGGTCGCCGGCAGCGCGGCGAGCACGTCGCGCAGGTGCGGGATCGGCTCACGACGGTGCACGCCCCGGACGCGCACCCGGTCGAGCTCGGCCGCAGTGCGGTCGGACAGCGGGCCGGTGGCGTCGGTGGTGCGGTCCAGGGTGCGGTCGTGGTGCACCACGGCGACGCCGTCCGCGGTGGCGTGGACGTCGAGCTCCAGGTAGGTGAACCCCTCGTCCACAGCGCGACGGAACGCCGCCGCGGTGTTCTCCAGCCCGGCGAGCTCGTCGAGGTGCCAGCCGCGGTGGGCGTAGGCCCGCGGGTAGGGGCCGTCGAGGTACGGGTGCAGGGTGGGCGGGCGCCCGGCCGCGCGGGACACCGGCATGCAGCCAGCGTACGGGTCCGCCGATGGAGCGAACGCCGCGTCCGGGGCGGACGTGGCACCATCGCGGTCGTGACCACCAGACCGGGGGAGGCGGAGCGCCTGCGGGACCTCGCCCGCCTGCGCCGCGTCCGCGACCGGATCGACCGGGACTACGCCCAGCCGCTGGACGTCGAGGCGCTGGCCCGCGGCGCGCACATGTCGGCCGGGCACCTCAGCCGTGAGTTCCGGCTCGCGTACGGCGAGCCGCCCTACGCCTACCTGATGACGCGGCGCATCGAGCGCGCGATGGCGCTGCTGCGCCGCGGAGACCTGAGCGTCACCGAGGTCTGCTTCGCGGTCGGGTGCTCGTCGTTGGGCACCTTCAGCACCCGCTTCACCGAGCTGGTCGGCGTGCCGCCCAGCGTCTACCGGCGCGACGCGGCGGACGAGGCCGCGGGCATCCCGCCGTGCGTCGCGAAACAGGTCACCAGACCGATCAGGAATCGAGAAGCGCGCGCCCGCGAGCCGCACCTAGCGTGATCGCCATGGACCTCACCATTCACACGACGTTCCTCCCGCAGACCGACCCCGAGGCGGCACTGGCCTTCTACCGCGACACCCTCGGCTTCGAGGTCCGCAACGACGTCGGCTACGGCGGGATGCGCTGGATCACGGTGGGCCCCGCGGACCAGCCCGGCACATCCATCGTGCTGTACCCGCCGGAGGCCGACCCCGGCGTCACCGACGACGAGCGACGCACCATCGCCGAGATGATGGCCAAGGGCACCTACGCCCGGCTCATCCTGGCCACCAAGGACCTCGACGGCACGTTCGAGCGGCTGGAGGCCGGCTGTGGCGGCGGAGCCGAGGTCGTGCAGGAGCCGACCGAGCAGCCGTACGGTGTCCGCGACTGCGCCTTCCGCGATCCCGCGGGCAACCACATCCGCATCAACGAGCTGCGCTGAGGCGGCCGGGGCGACAGAGGGGGAACCGATGACCACGGCCACGCGGGCGGACGCGGTCCCGCTCGCGCCGCACGCCGCCGACAGCCACGACCTGATCCGGGTGTACGGCGCCCGCGAGAACAACCTCAAGGACGTGCACGTCGAGCTGCCGAAGCGCCGGCTGACCGTGTTCACCGGCGTCTCCGGCTCGGGCAAGAGCTCGCTGGTGTTCGACACGATCGCCGCCGAGTCGCAGCGGCTGATCAACGAGACCTACAGCGCGTTCGTGCAGGGCTTCATGCCCACGCCGGCGCGGCCCGACGTGGATGTCCTCGACGGGCTGACCACCGCGATCATCGTCGACCAGCAGCGGATGGGGGCCGACGTCCGCTCCACGGTCGGCACCGCCACCGACGCCAACGCGATGCTGCGGATCCTGTTCAGCCGGCTCGGGCGGCCGCACATCGGCTCGCCGCAGGCGTTCTCCTTCAACGTGGCCTCGATCAGCGGAGCGGGCGCCGTCACCCTTGATCGCGGCGGGCAGAGGGTCAAGGAGCGGCGCGAGTTCAGCATCACCGGCGGCATGTGCCCGCGCTGCGAGGGCCGGGGGTCGGTCACCGACATCGACCTGTCCGCGCTGTACGACGACAGCAAGTCGCTCAACGAGGGCGCGCTCACCGTCCCCGGCTACAGCATGGACGGCTGGTACGGGCGCATCTACCGCGGCTGCGGCTTCCTCGACCCGGACAAGCCGATCGGGAGGTACACCAAGCGGGAGCGCAACGACCTCCTGTACAAGGAGCCGACCAAGATCAAGGTCGAGGGGGTCAACCTGACCTACACGGGCCTGATCCCGCAGATCCAGAAGTCCTACCTCGCCAAGGACCTCGACGCGCTGCAGCCGCACGTCCGCGCCTTCGTGGAGCGCGCGGTCACCTTCACCACCTGCCCCGAGTGCGACGGGACCCGGCTGAGCGAGGCGGCCCGGTCGTCGAAGATCAAGGGCATCAGCATCGCCGACGCCTGCGCGGTGCAGATCAGCGATCTGGCCACGTGGGTCCGCGACCTCGGCGAGCCGTCGGTCGCGCCGCTCGTGGCGACGCTGCAGCGCACGCTGGACTCGTTCGTCGAGATCGGGCTGGGCTACCTCTCGCTCGACCGGCCGTCGGGCACGCTGTCGGGCGGCGAGGCGCAGCGCACCAAGATGATCCGCCACCTCGGGTCGCCGCTCACCGACGTCACCTACGTCTTCGACGAGCCGACGATCGGCCTGCACCCCCACGACATCGCGCGGATGAACGAGCTGCTGCTGCAGCTGCGGGACAAGGGCAACACGGTGCTCGTCGTCGAGCACAAGCCCGAGGCCATCGTGATCGCCGACCACGTGGTCGACCTCGGCCCCGGCGCCGGCTCCGCCGGTGGCCAGGTGGTGTTCGAGGGCACCGTCGAGGAGCTGCGGGCCGGCGGCACGCTGACCGGGCGTCACCTGGACGACCGCGCCCGCCTGAAGACCTCGGTGCGCACACCGTCAGGGACGCTCCCTGTCCGCGGGGCCACCACCCACAACCTGCGGGGGGTCGACGTCGACATCCCGCTCGGGGTGCTCGTCGTCGTGACCGGGGTGGCGGGCTCGGGGAAGAGCTCGCTGATCCATGGTTCGGTGTCCGGCCGGGACGGCGTCGTGGCCATCGACCAGACCCCGATCCGGGGGTCCCGACGGAGCAACCCGGCGACCTGCACCGGGCTGCTGGACCCGATCCGCAAGGCGTTCGCGAAGGCCAACGGCGTGCAGCCGGCCCTGTTCAGCGCCAACTCCGCGGGCGCCTGCCCCACCTGCAACGGGGCCGGCGTCGTCCACACCGACCTGGCGATGATGGCGGGCGTGGCCATCACCTGCGAGGAGTGCGCGGGGAAGCGGTTCCAGGGCTCGGTGCTGGAGTACCACCTCGGCGGGCGCGACATCAGCGAGGTGCTCGCCATGTCGGTGACCGAGGCGTTGGCGTTCTTCGGCGCCGGCGAGGCGCGCATCCCGGCCGCGCACGCCGTCCTCGACCGGCTCGCCGACGTCGGGCTCGGCTACCTCAGCCTCGGCCAGCCGCTCACGGCGCTGTCCGGAGGGGAGCGGCAGCGGCTCAAGCTCGCCACGCGGATGGGCGGCAAGGGCGGCGTCTATGTCCTCGACGAGCCGACCAGCGGCCTGCACCTCGCCGATGTCGAGCAGCTGCTCGGTCTGCTCGACCGGCTGGTCGACGCGGGCACGTCGGTGATCGTGATCGAGCACCACCAGGCGGTGATGGCGCACGCCGACTGGATCATCGACCTCGGCCCGGGGGCCGGGCACGACGGCGG
>JAEUJO010000097.1 GCA_016794615.1 Pseudonocardia sp.
GTCAATGATTCGTTGCCGTTGGGAGGACCTCGCCGACGTCTCCTCGGCGCCGGTACCGTCGATACGTGCCTGACCGAGCCGCCTCCTCTGCGGCGGGCCCGATCGCGACGGGCCCGGCCGGCGGCCGCGCCGACGTCCTCCCCGTGCTCGACGGGCCCACCTGGCGGGCGCGGGCCGCGGCCCACCGCGCACGCACGGAGCGCTGGACCCTCCCCCACCGTGAGCGGCGGCGGCGCCACGAGGCGCACCCCGTGCTCGACTTCCTGTTCACCTACTACTCCCACCGCCCCGCGCAGCTGGAGCAGTGGCACCCCGGACCGGGTGTCGCACTGCGCGACGCCGACACGTTCCTCGCCGTGCCCGGCCACGTCCGCCGGTCCGACGGCACCGTCGCGCTCGATCCCGCCGCCCTGCCCGACCGGTACCGGACGACCGCCACGTTCGTCCGGGCCCTGCTCGTCGCCACCGCGTCCCGCCCGGCGCGGCTGAGCTGCTTCGGGCTCCACGAGTGGGCGATGGTCTACCGGACCGACTCACCCCGGCACTCCACGGTCCCCCTGCGGCTGGGCGCCGCCGGAACCGACGAGGTCGTCGAGTCGCTGCCCGTGCACTGCACCCACGCCGACGCCTACCGCTTCTTCACCGCCGCCGCACGACCCCGCAACGCCGTCGCCCCCACCCGCGCCGACCAGGTCGCTCTCGAGCAGCCCGGCTGCCTGCACGCGACCATGGACCTCTACAAGTGGGCCTACAAGCTCTCCCCCGCGACCCCCGGAGACCTGCTGGTCGACTGCTTCACCCTCGCCGCGGACGTCCGCGTGCTCGACATGCGGGCGAGCCCCTACGACCTGACCGACCTCGGCCACCCGGCCGTCCGGATCGAGACGGCCGCCGGCCGCGCCGAGTACGCCCGCGCGCAAGCCGGCTTCACCCGCCGCGCCGCTCCCCTGCGCGCCCGGCTGATCGACCTCTGCGACACCCTGCTGCCGCCGCCGCGGTGATCCCGTGGATGTAGCGAAAGCGGCGTTGGGTGCACTCAACGCACCGAACGCCGCTTTCGCTACATGAGGGCGGGCGGGCCACCGGGATCAGACGTGCGCCTACTCCGGCTCCCCCGCCTACTCCGGCTCCCCCGCCTGCACCGGCTCCCCCGGGTTCCCCGCCTGCGCCGCGAACGCCGCCACCGGCGGGCAGGAGCACACGAGGTTCCGGTCGCCGTGCGCGCCGTCGATGCGCCGCACCGGCGGCCACACCTTGCGGTCGTGCACACCCGGCGTGACGCCCGTCGGGTACGCGGCGAGCTCCCGCGGGTACGGGTGGTCCCACTTGTCGACCAGGCAGGCCGCGGTGTGCGGGGCGCCGCGGAGCGGGTTGTCGTCCTTCCGCCACTCCCCCGCCGCGACCCGGTCGATCTCTCCGCGGATCCCGACCATGGCGTCGACGAACCGGTCGATCTCGGCGAGGTCCTCGCTCTCCGTGGGCTCCACCATCAGCGTCCCCGCGACCGGGAACGACATCGTCGGCGCGTGCAGGCCGTAGTCGGCCAGCCGCTTGGCGACGTCGTCGACCGTCACACCCGTCGTCTTCGTGATCCGCCGCAGGTCGAGGATGCACTCGTGGGCGACGAACCCGGTCCCCTCGGATCCGACACCACCGTGGTCACGGCCCGCGTAGCGGACCGGGAAGTGCTCCTGCAGCCGGCGCGCGACGTAGTTCGCCGCCGCCACGGCCTGAAGCGTCGCCCGCCGCAGCCCGGCGAACCCCATCATCCGCACGTACATCCACGAGATCGGCAGCACGCCGGGGCTGCCGTACGGGGCCGCCGACACCGCCCCGACGCGCACGCCGCCGACGCCCTCGGCGCCCGGCAGGAACGGCGCGAGGTGCGCGGCCACCGCAACCGGCCCGACGCCGGGGCCGCCGCCGCCGTGCGGGATGCAGAACGTCTTGTGCAGGTTCAGGTGCGACACGTCGCCCCCGAACGCCCCCGGCCGGGCCAGCCCGAGGAGCGCATTCAGGTTCGCCCCGTCGACGTAGACCTGGCCGCCCGCCTCGTGCACGGCCGCGCACAGCGCGCCGACCTCGTCTTCGTACACCCCGTGCGTCGACGGATAGGTGATCATCAACGCGGCGAGGGTGTCGCGGTGCGCCGCGACCTTCGCCCGCAGGTCGCCCAGGTCGACGTCGCCCTGCGCCGAGGTCGCGACGACCACGACCCGCATGCCCGCCATGACCGCCGACGCCGCGTTCGTGCCGTGCGCGCTCGCCGGGATCAGGCACACGTCCCGGTGCCCCTCGCCCCGCGACCGGTGGTAGGCGGCGATCGCCAGCAGCCCCGACAGCTCGCCCTGGCTGCCCGCGTTGGGCTGCAACGACACCGCGGCGTAGCCGGTCAGCGCCGCGAGCCAGCGCTCCAGGTCCGCGATCATCGACAGTGAGCCCGCGACGTCGTCACGGGGTGCGAACGGGTGCAGGTCCGCGAACTCCGGCCAGCTGATCGGCTCCATCTCCGCGGCCGCGTTGAGCTTCATCGTGCACGAGCCGAGCGGGATCATCGTGCGGTCCAGCGCGAGGTCGGCGTCGGCCAGCCGGCGCAGCCAGCGCATGAGCGAGGTCTCGCTGCGGTGCTCGTGGAACACCGGATGGGTCAGGTAGTCACTCGTCCGGAGCAGCCCCGCCGGCAGGGCGTCCGCGGTCCCGACGTCCAGCGCGGCCGCGTCGGCCGCGACCCCGAACGCCGCCCACACCGAGCGCAGGTTCGCCACGGTCGTCAGCTCCGAGCAGGACATGCCGACCGTGTCGGCATCCACCCGGCGCACCGCGACCCCGGCGGCGTGCGCGGCCGAGACGACCGTGTCCGCCCGGCCGGGCACGCGCGCCTGCACCGTGTCGAAGAACGCGTCGGGCCCGACCTCGACACCGCCCGCCCGCAGGCCGGCCGCGAGCACCGCCGCCATCCGGTGGCAGCGCTGCGCGATCCGGCGCAGCCCGTCGGGACCGTGGTAGACGGCGTAGCAGGCAGCGACGACGGCGAGCAGGACCTGCGCCGTGCAGATGTTGCTGGTGGCCCTCTCCCGGCGGATGTGCTGCTCACGGGTCTGCAGGGCCAGCCGCAGCGCGGGGTTCCCGTCGGCGTCGCGGGACAGCCCGACGAGCCGGCCCGGCAACTGCCGGGCGAACGCCTGGCGCACCGACAGGTAGCCCGCGTGCGGGCCGCCGAGGCCCAGCGGCACGCCGAAGCGCTGCGAGGTGCCGACGACGGCGTCCGCCCCCAGCTCGCCGGGCGGGGTCAGCAGCGTCAACGCCAGCAGGTCCGCAGCCACGGCGACCAGGCCACCCCGCCCGTGCACCTCCTCGATCAGCGCCGACGGGTCGCGCACCACGCCCGACGCCCCCGGGTAGGACAGCAGCAGCCCGAACAGCTCGCCGTCGGGCAGCCCGGCACCGAGGTCGGCGACCACCAGCTCGATCCCCAGCGGCTCGGCCCGCGTGCGCAGCACCGCCAGCGTCTGCGGCAGCGTGTCCGCATCGACGACGAAGCGAGCGCTCGCGGCCTTCCCCGCCCGCCGCAGCAGCGTCATCGCCTCCGCGGCCGCCGTCGCCTCGTCCAGCAGCGACGCGCCGGCGACGGGCAGCCCGGTGAGGTCGGCGACCATCGTCTGGAAGGTCAGCAGCGCCTCCAGCCGGCCCTGGCTGATCTCGGGCTGATAGGGCGTGTAGGCGGTGTACCAGGCCGGGTTCTCGAGGACGTTGCGCCGGATCACCGGCGGGGTGACCGTGCCGCTGTAGCCGAGCCCGATCATCGGGACGGTGACCGTGTTGCGCCCGGCGAGCGCACGCAGCTCGGCCAGCGCCTCGGGCTCGGTCGCGGGCGGCGGCAGGGCCGCGGCGGCCTCGTCGTCCCGGTCGCGGATGGCTGCGGGCAGCGCCCGGTCCGCCAGCTCGTCGAGCGACGCGACGCCGATGGCGGCGAGCATGGTCGCGAGCTCGTCCGGGCGCGGCCCGACGTGCCGGTCCACGAACGGCACGCCGCGCTCGAGCTCGTGCAGCGTCGGGCGGGGTGCCTCGGAATGCTCGGAACGGCTCACGACGGGCCTCTCGGTCGGGGGCTTCAGCTGTCCGGAACCACAAGCAGGGCGACACTGCCCTCCCCCTCTGTCCTCACCCGGCAACCGGGCGCCTGAGAGATTCACCGGGCCCGACCCCCGTCGGCGCCCCGGCTTTCCCCGTCGGCGGACGTCGGCATCGCTGCCGTCATCGCTTTCCAGAGGCGTCTTCCCCGCACGGTCCTGGGGCCTGAGAGGTTCCGGGGAGGAGTTGCTCCTTCGGCGTCCGGCGCCTCGTCCGGACTCTCCCGCGCGGGGTCGTCGACCGCCTCCCCATCGTAGCCAAGCCCCGAACGCGGGCGTCGTGCCGTCCGCCACCCGCCGGGCCTCGGATCGCCGCCCGGAAGCACCGGCCGCGGATGCAGCGAAAGCGGCTTTCGGTGCACTCAACGCACTCAAAGCCGCTTTCGCTACATCCCGAACGCCTCGCGCAGCCGGTCCGGGCCGGCCCGGGCCGGGCCGGGCCGGGCCGGTTCTAGCTGATCGCCCGCCGCGTCCGGCGGCGGGAGAGCTCGTCCTCGGGGGCGTCGTCCACCGACCCGCCGTCCGCGCGCTCCATCGGGAAGTCGCGGATCGACCCGCTGATCTCCCGCATCGCCCCGCTCACGGCGATGCCGAACACCCCCTGCCCACCCTGCAGCAGGTCGACGACCTCCTCGGGCGAGGCGCACTCGTACACCGTGGTGCCGTCGCTGAACAGCGTGATCCCGGCGAGGTCGCGGATCCCCCGCCTGCGCAGGTGTTCCACCGCCACCCGGATGTTCTGCAGCGAGACACCCGCGTCGAGCAGCCGCTTGACGATCTTGAGGACGAGCACGTCCTTGAACGAGTACAAGCGCTGGCTGCCCGACCCGGCCGCGCTGCGGATCGAGGGCCCGACCAGCCCGGTACGCGCCCAGTAGTCGAGCTGGCGGTAGGTGATCCCGACGACCTGGCAGGCGGTGGGGCCGCGGAAGCCGACGAGCTGGTCCGGCATCCCGTCGAACCCGTCGTCCAGCAGCGGGTCGGGAAACAGCTCGCCTTGCCCGGTCACTTCCGGGACCTCGCTCGCGCCGAGCCCGGTGGCCACGTCGGACGGAGGGGTCTGCACCGCTCTCCTCCTCACCCGGACCGTCCGGACGGCCGACCGTGACCCGGCGGCCACCCTGCAACAGCCCGTTCGGGCCTGACGGTAAGCGCGCCACACCACGCCGTCAACGCGGCGCGCCGCCGCTGATCACCCGGTGGCGGGCATGTCGGCGTACCGACCACCCGCCGTACGACCTCCCGGTTCAGCGGGCGCCGCGGAAGTCTTCCGGCGAGATGGAGTCGAGGAACTCGCGGAACTTCTCGACCTCGTCCTCCTGCTCGTCCGGAATCACCAGGCCGGCCTCGGCGAGCACGCTCTCCTCGGCATGGATCGGCACCCCGACCCGCAGCGCGAGCGCCACCGAGTCGCTCGGCCGCGCCGAGACCTTCACGCCACCGTCGAAGACCAACTCGGCGTAGAAGGTGCCCTCCTGCAGGTCCGTGATCCGCACCTGCTCCAGCCGCCTGCCCAGGGCCCCGACGACGTCCTTGAGCAGGTCGTGCGTCAGCGGCCGGGCCGGCTTGACACCCTGCTGCTCGAGGGCGATCGCGGTGGCCTCGACCGAGCCGATCCAGATCGGCAGGTAGCGGTCGCCGGTGGTCTCGCGCAACAGGAGGATGGGTTGGTTCGCGGGCAGTTCCACTCGGACTCCCACGACGCGCATCTCGCTCACGCGTGTTCCTCCTCCTGACGGTCCTCCGTCTCACGCCGCCACGGCCCGCCCGGGGAGGGCCCGTAACGGCGTCCGACGCTGTCGACGCTACACGGGCGACACCCTGGGCGCGCGCCTCCGCCCGAGGCATGTCCTGTGGATCAGCACCGCAGCGGAGCAAGGCGGAGATCCACCGGTGGAGTAACGGCGCGGAGGCACCCGCGTCAGGCGTCTGTCCAGTTGGAGCCGTGCGGCCCCGTCAGGAACACGAGCCGGAACTTGCCGATCTGCACCTCGTCGCCGTTCGTCAGGACCGCCGTGTCGACCGGCTCCCTGTTCACGTACGTGCCGTTCAGGCTGCCGACGTCCACCACGACGAAGTCGCCCGCGTCGCGCCGGAACTCGGCGTGCCGACGCGAGACGGTGACGTCGTCGAGGAAGATGTCGCTGTCGGGGTGCCGGCCGGCGCTGGTCGTCGTGCGGTCCAGCAGGAACCGCGAGCCCGCGTTGGGCCCGCGCTTGACCACCAGTAATGCCGAACCCGCCGGCAGCGCATCGACCCCCGACACCGACTGCTCCGACGCGGGCTGCTCCGCGTCGGCGAGGAAGTCGGCCCGGAAGACGGACGTCGTCTCCGGGGCGCGCTCGGGCGGCACGCCGGGCCCGTCGTTCGTGGTCACCTCGCGGTCTCCTCCTGCACTAGCGCCACCGCGACAGGGCGGTGCGGTTTCGCGTCTCAACGTACCGTGCGGCACCCGCGCCGGACGGGTCGGTCCGCGGCCGCTCCGGCCTGCGGAAGCCGTCCGGGGTGCGCCGATCAGTCGTCGTCGGTCAGGCGGTCGTAGGCGGCCGCGTCGAGCAGGCCGTCGAGCTGGCCCGACCCGACGGGCCGCAGGTCGATCATCCAGCCGCCGCCGTAGGGCTCCTGGTTCACCAGCTCCGGCTCGTCCACCAGCGCCTCGTTCACCGCGACGACCTCGCCCGCGACCGGCGGGTAGATCTCCGAGACCGACTTCGTGGACTCCACCGTGCCGCAGGACTCCCCGGTCGCGACCGTGTCACCGACCGCGGGGAGCTCGACGAGCACGACGTCCCCGAGCTGACGCTGCGCGTAGTCGGTGATCCCCACCCGCACCACGCCGTCGGCCGTCTCGCGCGCCCACTCGTGATCCTCCGTGTAGCGCAGGTCGTCGGGAGTCATGGCGGCAGCCTACGACCCGCGTGATCAGCGCCGTCGGGCCGGTGCTCGCGCAGCGCGAGCGCGAACTCGGCGAGGTACACCAGCCCGGAGTAGAGGTAGAGGGCCGTCCCCCACGCCGCGAAGGCGTACCCGACCGGGCGCGCGAGCGGCGCGACGGCCGAGGTCCCGACGCCGAGCAGCAGCCACGGGAAGGCGTAGAGCAGCAGGAACGTCGCGCTCTTGCCCAGGTACGTGATACGGAACGGGGCGTACCCCCGGGCCCGCAGGACCGGCAGGCAGGCCGCGAGCACGACGTCCCTGGCGACGAGGACGAGGACGGCCCACCACGGGACCACGTCGCGCACGGCGAGTGCCACCAGCGCGGCGAGGATGTAGAGCCGGTCGACTGCGGGGTCGAGCAGCGCCCCGAGCGTCGAGTACTGGTTCAGCAGGCGCGCCAGCTTGCCGTCGAGCCAGTCGGTGACGCCCCCGACCATCAGCACGACGAGGGCCCAGCCGTCGGCGTGGGGGCCGAGCAGGAGCCACAGGAACAGCGGCACCCCGGCCAGCCGGAGCAGGCTCAGCAGGTTCGGCACCGTGAGCACGCGCCCGGTCGGCACCGGTGCCGGAGAGGTCGCCGGAGCACCGCGGGACGGGGACGACTCGCGGGCCACGCCCGGAGCGTACGGCGGGCGGGCGCGTTCCGGCTCCCCTCACCGGACCAGATGGGCCTCGGTTCGGGAAATCGGCCTCGGCGACACGTCACCGACCGGTAGGGTGCCGGCTCGGCGCAGGAGGAGGACACTTCGTCGTGAGAACGTCGGTGATGCCGCCTGCCGACGACACGATCGACACGGACGGTGCTAGCGGCGCCACGCAACGCTTCCGAGCAGGTGACACATGCGCACGACCACGGTGGACGACCCGTCCGCCGTGCACGCGTGCGCGGTACCGGGCAGCGACGAGCAGCTCTGGGAGATGACCGCGCGCTTCCTCGGCATCGGCCTCACCACCGGGGAGCAGGTGGTCTACCTCTCCGACGGCACCGCCGACGCCGTGCTCGAGCGACTCGTCGACGACCGCGTCCCGGTCGACCGCCCGCTGGCCGACGGCCAGCTCACCATCGTGGATCCCGAGACCACCCGCGCCTCGATGCGGGTTCCGGTACGCGACGCGGCGGGGGCGCTGGCCGCGATGGTCGACGGCGCGGTCGACGCCGGCTACACCGGGCTGCGGCTGACCGGCCAGCTCAGCTCGGGGGCGCACCGGTCGGCCGGGCCGAGCCTGGCCGACTACGACGGCGTCATCGACACCGTGCTCGCCGGGCGCCCGGGGCGCGTGCTGTGCTTCTACGACCGCCACCGCTTCACCGACGGGGTGATCGAGCGAATGCGCGCGCTGCACCACGTCGAGGCCGAGGCGACGGCGCTCTACGACGACGGCCTGCTGCGCGTCACCCGGCTGGCCCCGTTCCGCATCCGGCTGGCCGGCGAGGTGGACCACAGCAACCGGCCCGTCATCGCCCGGATGGTCGCGACGGCGCTGGACGACGCGCTGCGCACCGACAGCGCGCCCACGGCCCTCGAGTTCGACCTGTCGTCGCTGCGCTTCCTCGACATCGCGGGCGCCGTGGGTCTGGTGCACGCCGCCGAGGAGTTCCCCGAGGCGCACCGGCTCGTCCTGAACGGCGTGCGGCCGGGCGTGCTGCGGGCGCTCGACCGATGCGGAGCCCCGTTCGCCGCGCAGCTCGACGTCTCCGCCCACCCGGGTGTCTCGCAGGGCTTCCGGTGCCCGGGCGCGACCGGCACCCGCGGCGCCCGGATACCGCCGGGGGCGCGGGCGCGATGAGGGTCGAGACCACCCGCACGGCCGGTGCGGTCCGGTTGCGCCACGCGGTCGCGTACACCGGCTCGGCGGACGACGTCGTCGCCCGCGCCACGCCGTTCGTCGCCGCCGCCCGCGGCCGCCACGAGCCGGTCGCGCTGGCGGTGCGCCCCGCGACCGCGCTGGCGCTCGCGGACGTGCCGCCTGCGGACGGGCTGCCCGCCCCGGCGGCGGACGGCGGCTCCACGACGGTCACGCTCGCCCTCTCCGTCGGCCCGGACCACTCCGGGCAGACGCTGGCCACCCGGTGGGCCCGGGACCTGCGGGCGCTCACCCGCGGGCGCGGCGGGGTCACCGTGATCGTCGAGCACGACCCGGAGCTCGACGGGCTGGACGGCGGGTTCTGGACCGAGCTCGACGCCGCGCTGAACGTGACCCTGGCCGACGTCGCGGCGACGGTGCTCTGCCTCTATCCCCAGCTGCCCCTGCACCTCGAGGTCACCGACGGCGCCGGGCGCAACCACCCCCTGGTGCTGGTCGAGGGCGCCCTGCGGCACAACCCCGACCACCGGGGCGCACGTGAGGTGCTGACCGAGCGCGGCGGAGTGCCCGCACCCGCCCTGCTCGGGGCCCCTGACCAGCGGATGGTCTTCGACACGTGGCAGCTCGTCGACGTCCGCGACGCCGTGGCCCGGGCGGCCCGGGCGGCGGGCTGCGACCAGGACCGGGTGGCCGACCTGGTGCTGGCCGTCAACGAGGTGGCCACGAACGCCGTCGAGCACGGCAGCGGGGACGCCCACCTGGCGCTCTGGACCGGCACCCGGGAGCTGCTGTGCGAGGTGCACGACGACGGGCGGTTGGTCGATCCCCTCCCGGGGCTGCGTGCCCCGCACCCGTCGGTCCCGCGCGGCCGCGGCCTGTGGATCGCCCGCCAGCTGTGCGACCTGCTGCACGTCTGGGCCGACGACGCGGGCACCCACGTCCGCATCCGGGCCCTGCCCTGATCACCGCCGCCGGCCGCCGGTAGGGTCCCGCCCAGGTGCCGAACACATGTCACCCGGATGTACGTACCGTTCAGGTGAATGTGACGAGAAAGCCTCTTGGCAACATCGGGTCAGCGGGGAAGACTCCCCCGAGGACCCGACGCACGACGCCACGGCCGCCACGCCGGAGGCCCCCTCGGAGCGCGCCCGGGTCACCACGCCACGCCGCACCGCCCTGCCGCCCATCACCGCTGCACCACGATCACGGGGACACCCATGCTTGTCGATCAACGACGATCCTGCTCGGACCTGCACCGCGTCACGGTGCTCGGTTCCTTCTCCGTCACCGCGCACGGCGAACCCGTGCCACTGGAGTCGGACGCCCGGCGGGTCGTCGCATACCTTGCCGTGCACCGCCGCTCCCAACGCTGTACGGAGCTGGCCGCCGACCTGTGGCCCGGCGTACCCGCCGCCGCGGCCCTGCTCGACGCGGCGCTCGCGGCCGCGGCCACTCTCGTGACGGACGTCGTCGACGGCACCGTCGCCCTCGACCCCGCCGTGGTCGTCGACCTCGACGAGGCGATGACCCTGGTCCGCACGCTGGCCACCGTCCCCGGCCACCCCGAGAGCGTGCCCGCCGACCTGCCGGTCGCGACCGTCCTTCTGGGCACCGACGTCCTGCCCGACTGGACGGAGGCCTGGCTCCCCGTCGAGCGCGAGCGGTTCCGCCAGATCCGGCTCAACGCCCTCGAGGAGCTCAGCGCCGCGCTGACCGCGTCCGGCCGGTTCGCCGACGCCGTCGTCACCGCCCGGGCGGCCGTGCACGCCGCCCCCAGCCGCGAGGGCGCCCGCCGCGCGCTGATCGAGGCGCACCTCGCCCAGGGTGACATCGCCGACGCCGTCGCGGAGTACGACGAGTACCAGGAGCTGCTGCGCAGCAGCGTCGGCGCGCCCCCGCCGTCCGCGTTCGACGGGGCGTTCGGCCTGGACGCCCTGTTCCCGCCGGTGCCCGCGTGGCCGGTCCTGCGCGTCCGCCGCCACACCGAGCGGGTGCCCGTGGCGGCCCCCGGGCTGCGCACGGCGCGCAGCACCCGGCGGCTCGTGTCCGGCGGGTCGGTGCCCGGCACCACCCGCTGAGCTGTGGCCGGTCCGGGCACGACCCGTCCGCCCCGCACCGGATCGACTGCGCCGAACCGGGGCGGGCCGGGTCCCCGGTCCGGTGTTCGGGTACGTGGCGGCCATGCGTGGAACGTCCGAACCCGACATCGAGCCCGATCCGCACGTCGCCCGTGCCCGTGAGACGGGCGGCGTGCCCGACGGCCACCCGGCCGACCGCACCGAGGGCGACGCGGCAGGCACCACCGGCCCGGTGAGAACACCGGCCGGACCGGTGCCGAGGCGGCATCGGACTCTTCTGGGAAGGTGAACCCGTGACCACACCCACCGGCGAGCTGACCGGCATCGCCAAGGTCGCGTACAAGCCCTTCGGCTACGCGTTCGGCATCCTCGGCGGCCTGCTGGCCAGCAAGGCATTCGCCCTCATCTGGAAGCGGATCTCCGACGAGTCGGAGACCCCGGCGCCGCTGTCGGAGGACTACAGCACGCGCGAGGTGCTGATCGCGGCCACGATCCAGGGTGCGGTGTTCGGCCTGATCACCACTGCCGTCAACCGCTACGGCATCAAGGGCTTCCGGAAGTTCCTCAACTCCAAGGGCTGAAACCACATGTACGCCATATGCAGCGAAAGCGGCGTCGGGTGCACTCAACGCACCGAACGCCGCTTTCACTGCATGCGCCGGCCTGGCGAACGCACCGAACGCCGCTTTCGCTGCATGCGCCGGCCTGGCGGCGGTGTCAGCCCAGCGTCCTGAGCCTGGGCAGCACGTCGGCGGCGAACTGGGTGAGGAACCGTTCCTGGTCGTACCCCGGGCCGTGGAACACCAGGTGGTTGAGCCCGGCGTCGAGGTAAGGCTCGATCTGGGAGACCGCCTCGTCCGGGTCCGAGGCGACGATCCACCGCTGCGCGACCTGCTCGATCGGCAGTTCGTCGGCCAACCGCTCCATCTCCGCCGCGGAGTTCACACTGTGCTTCTGCTCCGCGGTCAGCGACAGTGGCGCCCAGAACCGGCAGTTCTCCAGCGCCCGCTCGTGGTCCCGGTCGTAGGACATCTTGATCTCGATCGTGCGGTCGATCTGCGCGGCGTCTCGCCCCGCGGCCCGCGCGCCCTCCTCGACCGCCGGTAGCAGCTTGTCCGTGTAGAGCTCCATGCCCTTGCCCGAGGTGCAGATGAACCCGTCACCGGACCGGCCCGAATACCTCGCGACCACCGGGCCGCCCGCGGCGATGTACACCGGCACCGGATGCTCGGGCTTGTCGTACACCGTGGCGTCGACGGTCCGGTAGAACTCGCCGTCGAAACTGACCTGGTCCTCTGTCCACAGCTGCCGCATCAGCCGCACCGCCTCGCGCAGCCGGGCGAACCGGCCCGTGAAGTCCGGCCATTCCGCACCGGTCACGGCCGTCTCGTTGAGCGCCTCCCCGGTGCCCAGGCCGAGCACGATGCGGTCCGGGTACAGGCACGCCATCGTCGCGAACGCCTGTGCGATCACCGCGGGGTTGTACCGGAACGTCGCGGTCAACACGCTGGTACCGAGCACCACCCGTGCCGTGCGCTCCCCCACCGCCGTCATGAACGCCAGGGAGAACGGCGCGTGGCCGCCCGTGTGCCGCCACGGCTGGTAGTGGTCCGACACCCAGACGCTGTCCAGCCCGACCTGCTCGGCCCGCACCCCGTACTCCACCAGCTCCCGCGGCCCGAACTGCTCCGCCGACGCCTTGTAGCCGATCCGCAGTGGTGGCACGCGCCCCGTCCTCTCCCCTGCCGCTCGTTCCCTCCGCCCGCTCCTTGCTACACCCCGGGCCGCGGCCCCGCGACTGCGGGCGGGGTGCCCGCGCGACCGCGCCGCCCACCGGTCGTCCGGCCGGCTGGGCCCCGATCACCTCCCGCACGATCAGCCGACCGCACCACCCACACGACCCCGACGGCGGATCACGCCCGGATGCACCCGCCCTTCGGGTCGTACAGCGGCCCCCGGACGACCTCGGCGTCCGCCCACTCCCCGTCGACCTGCACCTGCACCGCGGTTCCCGGGCCGGCCTCGACCGGGAGCAGGGCGTGGGCGATCGACCGCTCGACGGTGTAGCCGTAGCCACCCGAGGTGACGAACCCGACGACGTCGCCCGACGCGGCCCGCACCGGCTCCGTCCCCAGCGCGACGACGCGCGGGTCGTCGAGCACGAGGCACCGCAGGCGCCGTGCCGGTCCGCTCGCGCGCGCCGCCGCCAGCGCCGCCGCCCCGGCGTACCCGTCGCCCGGACGCACCGCGAAGGCCAGGCCCGCCTCGTCCGGCGTGGTGTCGCGGGTGACATCGGATCCCCAGACCCGATAGCCCTTCTCCAGCCGCAGGCTCTCGATCGCCCGGTAGCCCGCGGGCCGCAGCCCGTGCGGGGCCCCGGCCTCGACCAGCGCCTGCCACAGACCGGCGCCGTGCTCCGTCGCGCAGTACAGCTCCCAGCCGAGCTCACCGACGTAGGTCACCCGCAGCGCGCGCACCGGGACGTCGCCGACCGTCGTCTCCTGCATCGTCAGGTACGGGAACGCCGCGTTCGACAGGTCCGCGGGCGTGAGCGGGGCCAGCACGTCACGAGCCCGCGGACCCCACAGCCCGAAGCACGCCCACGCCCCGCTGACGTCCGCGATCCGCACCGCGCTCCCCGTCGCCCGGGCCCGGTCGCGCAGCCACGCCAGGTCGTGGCGCCCCGCCGCGGTGCCGGTCACCACCAGGAAGGCGTCCGGCGCCACGCGGCTCACCGTGACGTCCATGGCGACGCCACCCCGGTCGTCGAGCGCCTGGGTGTACGCGAGCGAGCCCGGCGGCCCGTCGACCCGTCCCGCGAACGCGTGGGCGACGAAGGCCGCGGCGTCCGGGCCGGTGATCTCGATCTTGGCGAAGGACGACTCGTCGAACAGCGCTGCGGCCTCACGGGCCGCCCGGTGCTCGGGCCGGACCCAGGGCGACCAGCCATGCCCCGCCCAGCCCCGCGGTCCCCCGTCGTCGGCGGCCGCGCCGCAGCCCTGCGCGTAGTACTCCACGCGCTCCCACCCGGCCTTCTCCCCGAACACCGCGCCGTGCGCCGCGTGCCACGGATAGGCGGGCGAGGTGCGCAGCGGGCGTCCCGCCCGGCGCTGGCTGCCCGGGAGCCGGATGTCGTAGTACGACTCGTAGTTCTCGACGACCCGGGCCAGGGTGTAGCCCGGCGAGCGGTACTCCGGGCCGAACCGCCGCACGTCCATGTGCCACACGTCGAGGCCGGGGTCGCCGTCGAGGATCCACGCGGCCATGACCTGGCCGATCCCGCCCGCGCCTGCGATGCCGTGGGCGCAGAACCCGGCGGCGACGAAGAAGCCGTCCACGGCGGTCTCACCGAGGCAGAACTCGTTGTCCGGGGTGAAGCCCTCGGGCCCGTTGACGACCGTGCGGACGCCGGTGTCGGCCAGTGCCGGCACCCGGACCTGGGCGTTCTCGACGATCTCGGCGAACCGGTCCCAGTCGGCGGGCAGCAGCCGTCCGTTGAAGTCGGCCGGGACGGCGTCGAACGAGCGGGCCGTGGCGGTGAAGGGGGCGCTCCGGCGCTCGTAGCCGCCCATGACCAGCCCCTCCACCTCCTGGCGGTAGTAGACGAGCAGGTCGGGGTCGCGCACCGACGGCAGCGGGCCGGTTTCGGCGGGCAGGAACGGCTCGGTGACGACGTACTGGTGCGACATCGGCACGATCGGCACCCGGACGCCGGCGAGACGGGCGATCTCGGCCGCGAACATGCCGCCGCAGTCGACGACCACCTCGCACTCGACATCCCCGCGGTCGGTGCGCACGCCTGTCACGCGGCCCTCGTGCGTGGTGATCGCCGTGACGCGGGTGTGCTGCGCGATCGTCACCCCGCCTGCGCGCGCCGACGCGGCCAGGGAGTAGCACAGCCGCGCCGGGTCGACCTGGCCGTCGGTCGGGGTGTACGCCGCGCCGAGGACGCCGTCGGTGGACATCAGCGGGAACAGGTCCGCTGCCTCCTTCGCCGAGACCAGCTCCAGTGGCAGGCCCGCGCGCTGTGCCCACGCCGCCTGCCTGCGGATCTCCTCCAGCCGCAGCGGGCTCGACGCGAGGCGCAGCGATCCGGACTCCACCCAGCCCGGCGCACCGGAGCCGCCGGCCTCCTCCAGCCGCCGGTACAGCGCCGCCGACCAGGCGTTCATCCGGGTGAGCGCGGGGTCGGCCCGCAGCTGGCCGACCAGACCGGCGGAGTGGAAGGTCGACCCGCTGGTCAGCTCCGCGCGCTCGACGAGGAGAACGTCGCGTTCGCCGCGTTCGGCGAGGTGGTGCGCCACGCTCACCCCGCCCACGCCGCCGCCGATGATCACGATGCGGGCACGGGTGGGGAGCGGGGCGGATCCCGTCGCAGACGTGTCGGCCATACCGGCCACCGTAGATCGTCGTCGAGACGGGCGGCGGTCGCGGGGCGCGGGCCGGTGCACACGGCAGCGTGCGCGTGCGCAGCGGGCAGCGGGCAGAGGACAGCGCCGGTGCACACGGCGTGGCACCGGTGCACACCGCGTGACATGTGCACGGCCACCGCGGGGTGCGCACCGGCACAGGCGGCGGTCGCGGGGCGCGAGCCAGTGCACACCACAGCGTCCGCGTGCACAGCGGGCAACACCGGTGCACACCGCGTGACATGTGCACGGCCACCGCGGGGTGCGCACCGGCCCGCGCGGCACCTACCCTGCCCGGATGGATCACGCTGCAGCGTCGCACCCGGTCTCCCCAGACGACGCCGTCCTGCACGGCGGTGGCCCCCAGATCGACGACCCCGAGATCACGGCGCTGCTCGACTCGATCCCGGCCACCGCGCAGCTCCCCCGCACGGTCGTCGGCCTTCCCGGTGGGCTCACCAACCGCAACCTCAAGGTCACCACGCCGGCGGCGACGGTCGTCGTGCGCATCCCCGGCCCGGGCTCCGAGCTGCTGGAGATCGACCGCGACGCCGAGTACCGCAACAGCCTCGCCGCGGCGCAGGCGGGCGTCGGGCCGCCGGTGGTGCACCACCGCCCGGGGCAGGGGATCACCGTCGCGTTCCTGCCCGGCCGCACGCTGACCGACGACGACCTGGCGCACCCGGAGATCCTCGCGCTGGTCGCCACCGCGTGCCGGAAGCTGCATGCGGGGCCGCGGTTCGTCGGCGAGTTCGACATGTTCGCCGTCCAGGCCCGCTACCGGGAGATCGTCGCGCGACACGGCTTCCGGGTGCCCGGCCGCTACGACGACTTCGCCCCCGCCGTCGGCCGCATCCGGGCCGCGCTGGGTCCGCGGCGGACCGTGCCGTGCCACAACGACCTGCTTGCGGGCAACCTCCTGGCGGTGCCGGACGGGGCGGGCGGCGAGGAGGTCCGGGTCCTCGACTACGAGTACTCCGGGAACAACGACCCCTGCTTCGAGCTGGGCAACGTCTGGAGCGAGGCGACGCTGCCGCGGGAGCTGCTCGACGTGCTCATCGCCGCCTACTTCGGCCGGGAGCGGCCGGACCAGGTGGCTCGGGCGCGGCTGTTCGCGCTCATGTCGCAGTACGGCTGGACGCTCTGGGCCTCGATCATGGACGGCTCCAGCTCCCTGGACTTCGACTTCTGGGAGTGGGGGATGCAGAAGTACGAGCGTGCGGTCGCCACGTTCGACGGGGCGGAGTTCGAGAGCATGCTCGACGCCGCGGCCGCCGGGGAGGACCGACCCTGACCGCCCCCGTCATCGGGATCACCGCGGCCCTCGAGCGCTCCCGGCACGGCGTGTGGGAGCACGACGCGGTGCTGCTCCCCCGCACCTACGTCGACATCGTCCTCGCCGCAGGCGGGGTGCCCGTGCTGCTGCCCCCGACGGCGGACGCGGCGGGGGCGGTCGAGCGCCTGGACGCCGTGCTCCTCAGCGGCGGACGCGACGTCGCCCCCGACCGCTACGGCGCCGCCCCGCACCCCGCCGCCGGCCTCCCCCACCCGGAGCGCGACACGGCCGAGCTGGTGGTCCTGGACCGGGCGCTGGAGCTGGACCTGCCGGTCCTCGGGGTCTGCCGCGGCGCGCAGCTGCTCAACATCGCGCTCGGTGGCACGCTGCACCAGCACCTGCCGGACGTGGTCGGCCACGACGGGCACAACCCGACGCCGGGCGCCTTCACCGACGTCGACGTCCGGCTCGACCCGGCCGGGCGGGTCGGCGCCGTCATCGGACCGCACCTGCGGGTGCGGTGCCACCACCACCAGGCCGTCGACCGGCTCGCGCCGGGCCTGGTCGCGACCGGCTGGGCCGCGGACGGCACGGTCGAGGCGGTGGAGCTGGCCGGGGACGGCCCGGCGCGCCCGTTCGTCGTCGGGGTCCAGTGGCACCCGGAGGAGGACGCGGCGGACGTCCGGCTGGTCGCGGCCCTCGTCGCCGCCGCTCGCCGCAGGTGATGTCCCCCGAGAAGGCGCGGGCCGGTTCGACGGGCTCGCGCACAGGACGCCGGCTCCGTACGCGGTCAGGACCTGTGTGCCGGCCCGGCGCCCTCGGGGTGAGCGGCGCCCGACGCAGCGGTGCTACTCCCCCAGCCGGTGCAGCACCGGGGGCAGCGGCGCCCGGTGGACGACCGTGAGCCGCTGGGTGGCCCGGGTCAGGGCGACGTAGAGGTCGTTGAGGCCGCGCGGAGACTCCGCGACGAGCTCCGCCGGCTCGACCAGCACGACGGCGTCGAACTCCAGCCCCTTCGCCGCAGCGACCGGCAGCACCACGACCGGCGCGCCGAGGTCCGGCTCCCCGGAGCCGTCGCCGCCCGCGTCCGGGAGCACCCGTGCGCGCAGATCGGCCACCCGCGCCGTGGGGGCCAGCACCGCGACCCGCCCCGCAGGCACCTCACCCGCGTCGTCGGCACCCCGGTCGCCCATGCCTGCCGCATCGTCGGCGAGCACCACGGCGACCGCGTCGGACAGCCCTCGGTCGGCGAGCACCGCCCGCGGCGGTACGCCCGTCGCCCGGACCGATCGCGGCGCGGCGAGCGTCGGGTCGATCGCGGCGAGGACGTCGTCGGCCACCACGGCGATCTCGGCGGGGGTCCGGTAGTTCACGGTGAGCTGCTCGAGCTTGAACCGTTTCGCCACGAACGGCCCGAGCGCGTCCTGCCACGACGCCGCACCGGCGAGGTCGCCGGTCTGGGCGATGTCGCCGACGATCGTCATCGACCGGGTCGGGCACCGGCGCATGATCAGCCGCCAGGCCATCGCCGAGAGCTCCTGCGCCTCGTCGACGATGACATGGCCGTAGGTCCACTCGCGGTCCGCCGCCGCCCGGTCCGCGGTGGAGTCGTAGCGGCGCACCCGCTGGCGCTGCGCCAGCCGGTCCGCGTCGACGATGTCCGTGGCGCGCAGCAGCTCCGGGTCGAGGTCCTCCTCGAGATCGAGCACGTCGAGCACGCCCTGGGCGTAGAGCACCTCTTCGCGCAGCGCCGCGGCCTCGCGCGCGCGCTGCTCGGCGCCGTCGTCGCCGAGCAGCTCGGCGGCCTCGTCGAGCAGCGGCACATCGGCGGGGGTCCAGCACAGATCGGCGGGGGCGTCCGCGGCAGGCGCGGGGCGGGCGAGCCGCTCGCGGTCCGCCGCGGGCAGCCGGCGGGCGACGGAGTTGAGGCGGCGCTGGTCGGCGAACAGGTCGATGAGCAGTTGCTCCGGCGACAGCGTCGGCCACAGCGCGTCGAGCTCGCGCGTCAGCTCCCGGCTCTCGGAGAGCTCGTCGCGGATGTCGGACAGGTCGGCCGCGTCCAGCAGGCCCCGCGAGCCCGGGCCGGCCAGGTTGCGGGCCACCTGCTCGGCGAGCAGCCGCACCGCCTCCCGGTGGAAGATCCGCCTGGCCTCGTTGTGCGGGCGCCGGGACCGCCGCGCCCGAGCCCGGGCGGCGTTGGCCAGGTCGCGGTCCAGCCGCACCCGTTGCTGCTCGACGACCAGCTCGACGGGCCGCCGCGGCACCTGCTGGCGGTCGCGCACCGCGGCCGCGACGACCCCGGCCATCTCGGGTCGCCCCTTGACCTCGGCGGCCTCCGGCGCCTCGGTGCGGCGGGCGTCGAGGCCCGGGAACAGCTGCGCGACCGTGCCCAGCACGACGCTGGTCTCCCCCAGCGAGGGCAGCACCTGCCCGATGTAGCGGAGGAACGTGGCGTTCGGGCCGACGACCAGGACACCGCGGCGAGCCAGCCGGTCGCGGTGGGTGTAGAGCAGGTAGGCCGCCCGGTGCAGAGCGACGGCGGTCTTGCCCGTGCCCGGCCCGCCCTGCACGACGAGCACCCCGGACGGCGTCGCCCGGATGATCCGGTCCTGCTCGGCCTGGATCGTCGCGACGATGTCGCCCATCCGGCCGGTGCGCCGGGCGGTCACGGCCGCCATCAAGGCGGCCTCGCTGGTCAGCCCGGTGCTGCTGCCGGCCGCGGCGGCGTCGTCGAGGTCGAGCACCTCGTCGTCGACGGCCACGACCTCCCGGCGCCGCGTGCGCAGGTGCCTGCGGCGGCGCATGCCCTCGGGCGACGCGGCGGTGGCGGTGTAGAACGGCTGCGCCGCGGGCGCGCGCCAGTCCATCAGGAGCGGCTCGTACTCGCGCTCCTCGTCGAGCAGGCCCAGGCGCCCGATGTAGCGGCGCTCCCCCGTCTCGGTGTCGAGCCGCCCGAACGCGAGGCCGTGCTCGGCCGCACGCAGTGCCGCGAGCCGGTCGGTGTACATCGCGGCGGCGGCGTCGCGCTCGGTCAGCGCCTGCGGGGTGCCGACGGTCTCGTCGTGCAGGACCGACCGGAGCCGGCGCGCGGTGTCGGTGCGGCGCTCGTCGAGCCGGTCGTAGAGCATGGCGACATAGCGACGCTCGTAGCCGAGGCCGTCGTCGGTGGAACCGTTCTCCGCGCCGTCCCCGGTGGGCCGGGTGCCTCCGGGGCCGAGCACTGGTGAGGCGCTGTGGGACACCGTGCGATTTCACCCTTCGGGCCGGGGACGACGACTGCCGTCGGCGGCGCCTGCCGCGGGACGACGACCTACGAACCTACCAGCGCGGGTGTTTTCGCACCGGCGGCCGCGGGTAGGTTCCCGGGTGGCCCTCCTCCCGTCTCCGGCCCATCTGCGTGGGCCCCATCTGCGTGGGCGCTGTGACTGACCGGTCGCGCGACTCCGACTACGCCCACCTCACGCCGCTGTTCGCCGAGTTCGCCGTGCTGCCCCCGGACCACCCGGACCGGTCGGCGCTGCGCTCCACGCTCGTGACGGGCTACCTCCCGGTCGTCCAGCACATCGCGCGCCGGTTCGCCGGCCGTGGCGAGCCGGTCGACGACCTCGAGCAGGCGGGCACCGTCGGTCTCCTGAACGCGGTCGACCGCTTCGAGCCGGACCGCGGGATCGACTTCCTGTCCTACGCCGTCCCGACGATCACCGGCGAGGTGCGCAGGCACTTCCGCGACCGGACCTGGTCCATGCGGGTGCCCCGGCGCCTCAAGGACCTGCAGAGCTCGATCAACAGCACCGTGAGCCAGCTGAGCCAGGAGCTCAACCGCGCCCCCCGGCCGAGCGAGATCGCCGCGCGCCTGGGCATCTCGCCCGAGGAGGTCGTCGAGGGGCTCGACGCGCAGCATGCCTACCGGAGCACGTCCCTCGACGAGCTGGTGTCCGGCGCGGACACCTCGCTGACCGACAGGCTGGGCTCCGCGGACGCGGAGCTGGACAAGGTCGAGTACCGCCAGACGCTGGCGCCGCTGCTCGACGAGCTGCCGGAGCGGGAGCGGACGATCCTCGTGCTGCGCTTCTTCGGCAACATGACCCAGACCCAGATCGCGGACCGGGTGGGGATCTCGCAGATGCACGTCTCGCGGCTGCTTGCACAGACCCTCGCGGGCCTGCGGCGGCGGATGCTCAGTGACGACTGACGACGACTGACGACGACTGACACCGCTACTTGCCAGTTTCGCCGGAGGTCGCCCGGGTACGCCGGATCCATGACCACGAACGTTCTGGGGGCCATCGACGTCCACGTCCCGGTCCGCACGCCGGCGAGCGGGCGGGCTGGACCGCCGCGGACGGCACCCGGTCGAGGGTGACCTGAAGGACGTCCGGGATCTCGTCGAGAACGCCGTCCGCCCCCCTCGCGGACCCCGGCCGGGCCACCTCCGGACGGAGCCGGCCCGACCGGGCGATGCTACGGCCGGTGCTCGTCCGGGGCGCGCTCGTTGTGCGCCCGCATGGGCATCGGCAGCACGAACCACAGGGACACCAGCAGGACGCCGGTCACGGCGGCCGACCACAGGGCGAACGTACGGCCGACGGCGACGTCGAGCACGAGCAGCACCGCACCCATCACCGTCAGGATGAGCGTGGTCAGCCCGGTGAGGAACAGGCGGTGCCCGATCTGCACCGTCGCGGCCTTGACCCTCCGCGCGAACAGCATGCGGTGGATCGCGGCGGGTGCGACCAGCAGGCCGGTGGTCAGCACGGTGAGCAGCAGCGTGACGACGTAGGTCCGCCTCTGGAAGTCGTCGATGCCGGTGAACCGCTCGGTGAACGACAGCGACAACAGGAACGCGAAGAGGATCTGCACGCCGGTCTGCGCGACGCGCAGCTCCTGGAGCATCTCGACCATGTTGCGGTCGGCCCGCTGGATCGGCCGCTCGCCGCGATGCTCGATGGGACCCCGGTGGCCGTACCGGTGGTCATGGCCGTCGTCGCACTGTTCGGCCATCTGCCCCCGCGACACACCCGGTGCGACCTCAGTCATGCCCGGCAGCGTAACCCGGATTTCGGCTGCGACCCTCCAGCGTTCAGATGACATTCACCCGTTCACGAGGCGGTCGCACCCGCGGCCGACCCTTTTCGTCCTCGATGTCCATTCAGCCGGATCCATTCGGGTTGGTCCGTTCAGCCGGTGTGCGCACGTCGGCAGGCCGGCCGCCGAGGGTGGCCGGCCGAGGGCGCGCCGCCGGCCGACGTGACCGCTGAAGCCCCGGGTGGTCCCGGCCGACGACCGTCCCGCGGACCTCGTCCGCGTCAACCCCGCCGACCGTCACCGCCCGGTGCCACCCGGCCGGCTCGCGGTCAACCACCTCCGGATCGCGTCACCCGGACCGTCCGGCGATCATCCCCCGGTCGCTGCCCGGGTGCCGGGCCTGCGGCGCGCGCCCGTACGGCTGCTCGACGGGGTCGACCATCGGCGGCTCCGGCAGTGGACGCACCACCGGCGCGTCGGCCAGCGCGAGCGGCTCACCGTGGTGCCGCAGCCGCATCGGCGGGCCGCCGACCAGCCGGTACTCCACCTCGTCCGCCGTGATCGACACCCGCAGCTGCCGCCCCTGCCACCCCAGCCCAAAGCTGATCTTGCTCAGCGCCGACGGCAGCTGCGGGGCGAACGACAGCCCCGACGCGTCGAACTCCATGCCGCCGAAGCCGGCCACGACCGCGTTCCAGGTACCCGCCATCGACGCGATGTGCACGCCGTGGTCGGTGTTGCCCGCCAGGTCGTTGAGGTCGACCAGGGCCGACTCCGCGAGGTAGTCGTAGGCCAGGTCGAGGTGCCCGGTGCGGGCGGCCACCATCGCCTGGGTGCACGCCGACAGCGACGAGTCGCGCACCGTCACCGCCTCGTAGTAGGCGAAGTTGCGCGCCATCTGCTCGGGGGTGAACGCATCGGGCCGCAGCTGCATCGCGAGCACGAGGTCGGCCTGCTTGATGACCTGCTTGCGGTACAGGTCGAAGTACGGGTAGTTGAGCAGCAGCGGGTACTTGTCTTCCGGGGTGTTCTCGAAGTCCCACAGCTCGTGGTTGGTGAACCCCTCGCTCTGCGGGTGCACGCCGAGCACCTCGTCGAAGGGGATGCTCATCGCCTTCGCGGCGTCGCGCCAGCTCGCCATCTCCTCGGCGTTGACGCCGAGCCGGGCCGCCGCGCGGGAGTGCCGCACCGCCACCTCGGCGGCGTAGCGCAGGTTCAGCTGCGCCATGAGGTTGGTGTAGACGTTGTTGTCCACGATCGCGGTGTACTCGTCGGGGCCGGTCACACCGTCGATGCGGAACTCGCCGGACGAGTCGTGGTGGCCCAGCGACCGCCACAGCCGCGCGGTGGCGACGAGGATCTCGAGCCCGACCTCACGCTCGAACTCGGTGTCGCCGGTGATGAGCACGTGGCGCCGCACGGCGTCGGCGATGTCGGCGTTGATGTGGAACGCCGCCGTTCCCGCCGGCCAGTAGCCCGAGCACTCCTGCCCGCGGATCGTCCGCCACGGGAACGCGGCGCCGCTCAGGCCCAGCTGCTCGGCCCGTTCACGGGCCAGCGGCAGGATCGACTGCCGCCACTGCAGCGCGTCCGCCGCCGCGTCGGGCTGCAGGTGGCTGAGCACCGGTAGGCAGAACGTCTCGGTGTCCCAGAACGTGTGGCCGTCGTAGCCGGGGCCGGTCAGGCCCTTGGCCCCGATCGCCCGACGCTCCGCGCGGGCACCGGCCTGCAGCACGTGGAAGACCGCGACGCGGACGGCCTGCTGCAGCTCGGCGTCGCCCTCGATCTCGACGTCCGCGGTGATCCAGAACTCGTCGAGGAAGTTGCGCTGCTCGGCGCGCAGCCCCTCCCACCCGGTGTACCGCGCGGCGGCGAGACCGGCCCGGACCTGGTCGTGCACGGCCGGCAGCGACCGCCGCGACGACCAGCCGTAGGCCAGGTACTTGACCACCCGCAGCACGGTGCCGGGCTCGAGCCGGCAGATGACCGTCGTGCGGCCGAGGTCCTCCTCGGCCTCGGAAGTGATCTTGGTGCCCTCGGGGCCGTGCACCTCGTGGTCCATCGAGGCGGCCACGCGCAGCCCGGAGTGGCGGGTGTGGTGGACGAGGGTCGCGCCGGCGTCGTCGCGGCGGTGCTGCTCGGCGACCAGCGGGTTGTGCAGCGCGGCCTCGACGCGGGGGTCCCCACCGGCGGATGTGGGCAGCTGCTCGTTGGCCACCAGCTCGGACTGGACGACGATCAGCGCCTGCTCTTCGACCTCGACCTCGTAGCAGATCGCCGCGACCGCGCGCTGGCTCAGCGAGACCAGCCGCTCGCTGCGCACCTTGACGGTCTTGCCCGCCGGGCTGCTCCAGCGGACCTCGCGGGTCAGCGTGCCCGCCTGCAGGTCCAGGACGCGCTGGTGGCGGTGCAGCTGGCCGTAGCGAAGGTCGAACGGCTCGTCGTCCACCAGCAGCCGGATGATCTTGCCGTTGGTGACGTTGATGATCGTCTGGCCGGACTCCGGGTAGCCGTACCCCCCCTCGGCGTACGGCAGCGGCCGCCGCTCGTAGAAGGAGTTGAGGTAGGTGCCCGGCGTGGCGTGCGGCTCCCCCTCGTCGAGGTTGCCGCGCAGGCCGATGTGGCCGTTGGACAGCGCAAAGACGGTCTCGGTGACCCCGAGCGACTCCATGTCGAGCGCCGACTCGCGCACGATCCACGGTTCGACGGTGAACGGGCGTGCAGGCTCGGGGCTCATCGCTACTCCCCCAGCAGGTCGGCGAGGTCGGCGACGACGACGTCCGCGCCGTTCTCACGCAGCGCGTCGGCATGTCCGAGCCGGTCCACACCGACGACGAAGCCGAACCCGCCCGCTCGCCCTGCCGCGACGCCGACGAGGGCGTCCTCGAACACGACGGCCTGCTCCTTCGGCACGTCGAGATCCGCCGCGGCGGCGAGGAACGTGTCGGGCGCGGGTTTGCCCGGCAGCTGCCGCTGCTTCGCGACCACCCCGTCGACCCGGTGGTCGATCAGGTCGGCGAGCCCGGCGACCTGCAGCACCACCTCGGCGTTCGCCGACGACGACACCACGGCGGTCACCAGGCCCGCGTCCCGCGCGGCGTGCAGGTAGCGAACGGACCCGGGGTAGACGTCGACGCCGTCGGTGCGGATCTTCACGTGGACGAGGTCGTTCTTGCGGGTCGCCAGGCCGATGATCGTGTCGGCGTCCGGCCCGTCGGTCGGCTCCCCCTCCGGCAGCGTGATCCCCCGGGAGGCCAGGAAGGCGCGGGTGCCGTCCAGACGCGGCTTGCCGTCGACGTACGGGCCGTAGTCGGTCTTGACGTCGAACGGTTCGAACGGGGTTCCCGTGCGCGCGGCGTGCGCGCGCAGGAAGTCGTCGAACATCTGCTTCCACGCCGCCGCGTGCACACTGGCGGTGTCGGTGAGCACCCCGTCGAGGTCGAAGAGGCAGGCGCGGGTCACATCGGGAAGGCCGAGCATGTCGCGCAACATACCGACTCCCGGGGCCCGGCGCGTCACATTCTGCGGATCATCACGCACGGATCTCGGTGCCGGCACCGTCGGCCGGTGCACATCGGAGCTGGC
>JAEUJO010000102.1 GCA_016794615.1 Pseudonocardia sp.
GCTGGGTGACGGTGCGGGCCGTCGGGGGTGCCGCGACGGCGGCCGGCGCCGCGGCGACCGCGGCGAGGCTGAGCAGGGCGGCGGTGACGGTCAACAGCGACGCGAGACGCACGGGCGTGCTCCTTCTCTGCCGGAACCGGAGGGCTGGCGAGTGAGCGGCCCACGGTAGGGGCGGCAGGTCGCCCGCCCGGTTGCGACACGCGCGGGGGACCCGGTGGTGATCGAAGCGTGAGCACAGCGCACGAGGCGGCGGCTGGACCGGCGACCAACCGCGGTGACGGCGCCGGCGGCGACCCGGCCGGTGTCGAGCTCGACGTCGCTCTCCGGTCGCCTGCCACCGACCTCGTCGACGCTGGGGAAGCCCCTCGAGGTGTGCCCGTGAACGGCCGTACGGCCACGCGGAGTGGCTCCCGACACCGCACCGACGCGACCCGGTCGGGCGGATCCGATCGTCCGTCCGGGTGATGCTGGGCGCCGCGCGCGTCGTGGCGTCCCCCCGCAACGCCCGTGGACTGGCACGATCCCGCGTCGATCAAGCTGGTCGGCCGTGCGGCGACCGGTCGGTCGGGAGGTGAGATCCGGTGCGAGGGTTGTCGGGGCGTACGGCGCTGGTCGGCGCGCTCGTCGTCGGCGCGCTGCTGACCGGCGCCCCCGCCGCCGTGGCCGCACCCCCGCCGCCGACGGACCCGGGTGACGCCGCGCTCGCCCGCAGCCGCGCCGCGGTGAGCGCGCGCGCCGCCCAGGTGGGGACGCTGTCCGGTCAGCTCGCCGCGCTCGATGCCCGCACCGACGACCTGCAGGCCGACCTGGAGGCGCGCCGCGAGGACGCCGTGGCCGCGCTGGACGACCTGACCACGGCGCAGGCCGCCGCGACCGAGGCCGCGCGCAAGGCGGCCGAGGCGCAGGTCGCGACCACCGCCGCGAGCAGGGCCGTCGACGACGCCCGTGCGCGGCTCGACGTCTTCGCCACCGCCACCTACCAGGAGGGCCTGGACACCGGGCCGTTCGGGCTGCTCACCGGGGCGCAGGATCCCGATGACCTGGTGGGCCGCGCGGAGTTCACCGACATCGTCGCCCGCTCCGAGCTCACCGCCCGCGATGGGCTGGAGCGGGCCCGGGTGGACCGCGCGAACGCCGACTCGCTGGCCCGCGCGGCCCGCGCCGAGGCGCAGCTCCGGCAGGCTGCCGCCACGGCCGCGAAGCAGAACTCCGACGCGGCGCTGGGCGTGGCGAACGCCGCCGCCCAGGAGAACGCCCGCCAGCTCGCCGCCGTCGCCGCCCAGCGCGGCGCGGTGCAGGCCCAGCTCGACGCGGCGGTGGCCCAGGATGCGAACCTGCGGGCGCAGCGCCAGCGGTTCGTGGCCTGGCAGCAGCAGGTGGCGGCCGAGCAGGCGGCCCGGGCGGAGGCGGCCCGGCGCGGGGCGAGCGAGAGGATCAGCCGCGCCCCCGCGGGTGCGCGGGGCTCGGCGCAGCAGGCGGTCGACCGGGCGCTCGCGCAGGTCGGTACCCGGTACGTCTGGGGTGGCGGGAGCGGTCGCGGGCCGACCACGGGCATCGGGGGCGCGCGCGGAACGGGGTTCGACTGCTCCGGGCTGATGCTCTACGCGTACAGCGGCGCCGGGGTCTCCCTGCCTCGGGTGAGCCGCAGCCAGTTCAATGCCGGCCACAAGGTGCCGATCTCCGGCCTCCGGCCCGGTGACCTCGTGTTCTACCGGCGCCCCGGCGGGCCGATCCACCACGTCGCGATGTTCATCGGCAACGGGCAGATGGTCGAGGCGCCCTACACCGGTGCGAACGTGCGGGTCGTGCCGCTGCGGCGGGACGGCCTGCTCCCGCAGGCGACGCGACCGCTCTGACGACCCTCGCTCCCCGGTCCCGGTGCGGCGGCCGACATCGGCGAGCAGGGCATCGACGTCGGCGACGGGCCGCTCGCGGACCTCGTCGTGCAGTGGCGTGCAGTGGCGTGCAGTGGCGTGCAGTGTCGTGCAGTGGCGTGGCAGCCGGCGACGCCCACCGAGGTCGACGGGCCGGAGCGACGGCGACGGCTGGGGGCGAGCGCGGACAGTGCGAGGAGGCTCAGCCGGCCCCGCACCGCGGTCACGCTCCGGTGACCCTCGGCGCGCCTTGCCGGGCGCTCGTGGCCCGGGTGCCATAGTGCGTGCGTGAAGCTCTCCGGACTGTTGCATCGCACCCGGTCCGAGCTGCCGGGAGTCAGCGGTGTCGCGCGGGTCGACCGGCATACCGGCGCGTTGCTGCGGCGGGTGCGGCCGGGCGATGTCGCGGTGCTCGATCAGGTCGATCTCGACCGGGCGACCGCGGACGCGCTGGTCGCGGCGGAGGTGGGGGCGGTGGTCAACGCCGCTCCCTCGATCTCGGGGCGTTTCCCCAACCTGGGGCCGCAGATTCTCGTCGACGCCGGTATCCCGCTGGTCGACGCGGTCGGTGCCGAGGCGCTGCACGCGGTCAAGGACGGCGTCCGGGTGCGCGTGCACGAGGGGGTGCTCTACGCGGGGGAGCAGGTGCTCGCCGAGGGTGTCGCGCAGACCGCGGACTCGGTGGCCGATGCGCTCGTCGAGGCCAAGTCGGGGCTGGCCCACCAGTTGGAGGCGTTCGCGGCCAACACCATCGAGTTCATGCGGCGCGAGCGCGGGCTGCTCCTCGACGGTGTTGGGGTTCCCGACGTGCAGGTGGACCTGGCCGACCGGCAGGTGCTCGTCGTCGCGGCCGGCTACGACCACGTCGCCGATCTGGCCCGGTTGGGCCGGTTCGTCCGGGAGTACCGGCCCCGCCTGATCGGGGTCGGTGCGGGAGCCGACGCCCTGCTCGCCGCGGGCCACCGGCCCGACCTCATCGTCGGCAATCCCGCCGAGGTGTCGGCGGAGGCGCTGACCTGCGGGGCGGAGGTCGTCGTCCCGGCCGTCACCGACGGTGACGCATCCGGCCTGCACCGGGTGCAGGACCTGGGTGCCGGCGCGGTCTCGTTCCTCAGCTCGGCGAATCCGGAGGATCTGGCGCTGTTGCTGGCCCACCACCACGGAGCAAGCATGATCATCACTGTGGGGGTGTCGGCGTCCATGGGCGAGTTCCTGGACCGCGGGCGCTCGGGGAGCAACGCCTCGACCTTCCTCACCCGGCTGCAGACCGGGGGGACGGTCGTCGACGGGCGGGTGGTCGCCGCGCTGTACCGCAATCGGATCTCGGGTTGGCTCGTGGCGCTCCTGCTCGTCGCGGCGGCAACGGCGATCGTCGCCGCGTTGCTGGTGTCGGCGGCGGGCGACGGGCTGCTGGCATGGGTGCAGCAATGCCTGACCGCGGCCGTCGAGCTGGTCCGGAGCGGTCTGCGGTGATCTCTCTGCGCTATCACGCGGTGTCGATCGCCGCAGTGTTCCTGGCGCTGGCCATGGGTGTCGTGCTCGGGGCGAGCGGGGTCTCGGACCGGCTGCTCTCGGCCGTGTCGAGCCAGCGCGACGACCTGGGCGCGCAGGTGACCCGGCTGACCGCGGAGCGGGACGCGCTGGCCGCGCAGGACCGGGCGGCCGACGAGTTCGCCACCCGGGTGGGGCCCGCTGCGGTTCGCGGGCTGCTGGCCGGGCAGACGGTCGCGCTGGTGGTCGCGGGTGGGGACGAGCAGGACCGGGACGGCGTCACCGGCTTGATCGGGCAGGCCGGCGGGACGGTCACCGGTCGGGTCGAGCTGACCGATGCCGTCGGTGATCCGGCCCGGGCCGACCAGCTGCGTGAGCTGACCTCCCAGCTGTTGCCGGCCGGGGCCCAGCTGCCGGCGGCGTCGGACACGGGGAGCCTGGTGGGCGGGCTGCTCGGCGGGGTCCTGCTGGCGCGCGACGGCGGGGCCGCGGCCGGGCGCGACGACGCCGATTCGGTGCTCACCGGCCTCACCAGCGCCGGTTTCCTCCGGCCCGGGACGCCGCCGGGAGCGGCGAAGCTGGTGCTGGTGCTCACCGGCGGAGGTCAGGACGGGGTGGACGCCGCGGACTCCGCGGCGGTCTACGCGCGGCTCGCGGCCCAGCTCGACCTCGCGGGCGCGGGCGCGGTGCTGGCCGGGCGCAGCGGATCGGCCGATGCGACGGGCGCGGTCGGCGTCGCGCGGGCGGACCCGCAGGTGGTGGCGCAGCTCTCGACGGTCGACGACGTGCAGTCCGGCGCAGGCCGGGTGGCTGCCGTGCTGGCGCTGCACGAGCAGCTCGACGGCCACGCGGGCAGCTACGGCACGGGCGCGAACGCGGCGTCCGGCGCCGCTCCGGCCGTGCCCGTCGTCTCCGGCGCCTGACAGCACGTCCCCCGGCGTCCGGGCCGCTGAAGACCCGCACGAGTGCGCCGTGTTCGAGGGAGCCGCCGGATCAGTGCGGCGAACACGGCCCGGTCCGCCCGGTCCGCCCGGTCCAGGCGGGGCCGGGCGTCGGTGCGGCGCAGGACGGTGACCTCGTACCGCAGGGTGAGCAGTCGATTGTCCTGCCGGTCATCGCTGCGCGGCAGCGTGTGCGGGGTTCTGGAACCCCGCAGGCCATACGTACATCTACGTACTTCCGCGCTCCGGTGCGCCCTGCGACGATTATCGCGCTCACGCGCAAGTGCCAACGGTCGGACGACAGTGAGGGGCGCGCACATGCCTCGCTACAGGCCACGGATCAGGCAGTCGCTCGCTGTTCCAGATCTATGGAACCCGGCTGCAGCAAATCTGCCCACCAATGATTTCGACCTCGAATATCGAGATGGCGCGAATGGCACCGGGTACGTGGCCAAATGGACGAGCGGTGGTAACAAGATTGAGGTTCGACTGGCCGACCTGCTGCAATTCGACAGCACTATTGAGCTCTTTCAAGAGGGCTGGTCGGGTTTGATGCAGCCGACCACCATGACGGGTGAGCGCCGCGCTGACGCCCCGGACCCGGCCGCGCCTCGACCGCAGGACTTCGACCTCATCGAGACTCATCAGCACAATTGCTTCGATCGTATCGACGGCAATGGACATCCCGCGGGGACCAAGAACGGTTCGCACACGCATCGGGTGCGGCTCTGTGAGATGATACTGTGCAATTTCAGGAAGAATGGAGTAGATGAGTCGCAGGCGTACCCGCCGCACCGTCACCCCCTGCCCTAGAATCGGTTTCAACGAAGTCCGTGTGCTAATCCGTCATGGTGTCGCTGTTCATCAGTCACAGTGCACTCGACGACGGCGACGCAGCTCGCATCTGCAGGCGTCTCGACTCGGCTGGGCTGACCGCACTATTCCTCGATTTCGACCCCGCACGGGGCATCCCGGGTGGCCGGCGCTGGGAAGGTGAG
>JAEUJO010000202.1 GCA_016794615.1 Pseudonocardia sp.
GTAGCCGAGCGTCGCGGCGATCGAGTGGCTCGCGGTGGCGAGCGCCTTCGTCCCGGGAACGTCGGCGACGACCGTCGCGCTGATGACGTCCCAGACGTTGACGACGACCAGGAGCTCGGGATCCTTGTGCAACCGCAGCAGCTCGGCGGCCCGTTCGGCAGTAGTCACACCCCGACGCTACGCCGAGCCTCGATCATGCGTCCGAAGCGCAGCACCGCAGCGAGCCGACCGAATCCGTGCGGCGCGGTCGGTGCTGATCGTCCGGCTCGGCCGGGGCACTAGTCCAGGCGGAGCCGGCGCAGCCAGGACGCGGGGTCGGCCAGCTCCGCGCGGCTCGGCAGCGTCTCGGGCGACTCCCACACCCGGTTGAAGCCGTCCATCCCCGCCGCGAGCACGACGTACTTGGTGAAGGCCGACCCCACGGCGTACTGCTTCACCTTCGCCTCGACGCCGAGCAGCGCCCGCAGCAGCCGGTCCACGAGGCCTCCGCCGCGGCGCCGCACGGTGAACCGGGCCCGGATCGTCTCCACGCTCGGGACGACCTCCGGGCCGGCGGCGTCCATGACATGGTCCGCGTGGCCCTCCAACAGGGTGGTGAGCGCGAGCAGCCGATCCAGCACCGCGCGCTGCTCGGGGCCCTGCAGCAGCTCGACGAGCACGAGCGCGTCGCCGCCCGAACCGCGGATCGCCGAGATCGTCTCCGGCAGTCGCTCGAGGATCCCCCCGCGCGCGCCGTCCGCCACCGACAGGAACCGCCCGACCTCCTGCGCGAAGTAGTCACGCAGCCACGGCACGGCGGTGAACTGCAGCCGGTGGGTGGCCTCGTGCAGGCACACCCACATGCCGAAGTCCGCACTCGGCACGTTCAGCGCCTGCTGCGCCGCGAAGACGTTCGGTGCGACGAGCAGCAGGCGGCCCCCGCCGTCGGTGCCGCCGAACGGGTCGTACTGGCCGAGGACCCGGCCGCCGAGATAGGCGAGCACGCCGCCGATCTGCAGGCCCGCCGTCGCGGCGGTGACGGTGCGGGCGACCTTCGGGGTGTGCGGCAGGCGCGCGCCTGCGGTGAGCGCGGCCATACCGTCGATCGCGGCGGCGGCCCAGGCGGGCCGGTCGACGACGTCCGCGGGAAGCAGCGGTAGCCCCTCCCCCAGACCGGTGACGGCTCGCACGTGGCCCTCGGCGACGGCGGCGTCGGACCGCAGCCTGCGGACGAGCCTCTGGGCGGTGTCCCGGCTGACGGGCGGGCCGGCGGGGACGAGGCGAGCCGCGGTGCGCCGGGCCAGTGCCCAGTCGACGGGCAGGCCGACGTCGATCTCCGGCTCGGACGCCGGCGCCGGGGTGGGATCGGAGGTCAGGCGCACCCGGCCCACGCTACGTGCCGAGCAGGGGCGACGGCACGGCCTGTCGTCTCCGACCGGGTGGCAGGATGCGCACCGTGGGCTCAGTGGCAGCCGCAGCGGCCGAGCTGCGCGGCGATCGCATCCAGCTTCGGACGCACGAGCCCCGGATTCACGCCGTTGCTCATCAGGGCGAAGACCAGCAGGCGGCCGTCGGCGTCCGTCACGATCCCCGCGAGGCTGCTCACCCCCGTCAACGTGCCGGTCTTCGCCCGCACGACCCCGCGGCCCGAGGACGATGGCGTGCCGGTGGTGAACCGGTCGGCCAGGGTGCCGTCGCCGCCCGCGACCGGCAGGCCGGTGATGATCGGTCGGAGGAACTGGGTGTCGCGCACTCCCTGGGCCGGGGCCGCCGCCTGGGCGAGCACCGCGCCGAGCAGTCGTGCGGGCACCCGGTCTGTGGTGGACAGGCCGCTGCCGTCCACGAGCCGCGCGCCTGCCGTGTCGAATCCCGCCTGGGACAGCGCCACCAGCGTCTGCGCGGCCGCGCCGTCGAACGAGGGCTCGGCTTTGCGCTCGATCGCGACCTCCCGGGCGAGCACCTCGGCGAGCACGTTGTCCGACGCACGGATCGTGTGCTCGACGAGGTCCGAGACCGGTGCGGAGGCCACGGAGCCGAGCGCGGTGGCATCCGGCGCAGCGGTGGTCTCGGCGACGCTCCCCGCATCCGCGCCCAGGAGGCCGGCCAGCGCCCGCCCGGCCGTCAACGCCGGGTCCGCGACGCGTGCCCCGTCCTGCTGCGCGGGGTCCTTGCGACCGCCGTCGAGCATCAACGGCTCGATCGGGGTCACGAACCCGCCCGCGATGTCTGCCGGGTCCCAGGTCGGCTGCACGGTCGGGCCGCGATAGCGGCTGGTGTCGACCAGCACTCGCCGCACGGGGGTCGGCGCGGCCGTGCGCACGGCGTCCGCCAGCGCGGTGAGCCGCGACGGGTCCGGGTAGACCCCCTCCTTCCCGGCAGGGAGAGCGGTGAGGGTCGGGTCACCCCCGCCGACCAGGATGACCGTGCCGGGGTCCGGTCCGGCGACGACCTTGGTGATCAGCCGGTCCGTCGGGTTCAGCGTCAGCAGCGCCGCAGAGGTGGTGAGGAGCTTCGCGGTGCTGCCCGGAACCAGCGGGGTGCCCGCGGTGCGGCTCCACAGGACGGTACCGGTGGCCGGGTCCGTCACCGATCCGGTGAACTCGCCCAGGCCACGTGCCGAGGCCAGCGGGTCGAGCACGGCACCGACCCCGGTGGCGGTCGCCGACGGCGCGGTCGCGGCCAGGGGTCCGAGCGCGGGCACCGGGGCGACGATCGGGACGGGAGCCGGGATCGGGGCGTCCGCGCGGATCAGCCCGGGAACGGCGAGGGCCGTCGCAGTACCGGTCGAGCTGGCCAGCGCGAGCGCGACGAGCACGGTCACGACCCGGCGCCGACCGTCGACGGCACCCCTCCCGCGCGACCTGGCGCCCACGGCCGCACCCCCTCCTGCATGCGTCGGCACCCTCGACGGGGTCGACCGGTCTCCTTGAACTGGACGCGGTCCCCCACACTAGATGCAGGCACCGCGCCGGTCGGCCGACCGGTCGTGGCTCGACCCACCCGCGAACCGACACCAGGAGCAATGAACCGTGAACTTCGACGTCACCATCGAGATCCCCAAGGGCGGCCGCAACAAGTACGAAGTGGACCACCACAGCGGTCGGATCCGGCTGGACCGGACCCTGTTCACAGCGACGCAGTACCCGGCGGACTACGGGTTCATCGACAACACGCTCGGTGAGGACGGCGACCCGCTCGACGCGCTCGTCCTCGTCCATGAGCCGACGTTCCCGGGCTGCCTGATCCGGTCCCGCGCGATCGGGATGTTCCGGATGAAGGACGAGAAGGGTGGCGACGACAAGGTCCTCTGCGTGCCGACCGACGACCCTCGTCAGGAGCACCTGCGGGACATCCACCACCTGCCCGAGTTCGACCGGATGGAGATCCAGCACTTCTTCGAGATCTACAAGGACCTCGAGCCCGGCAAGAGCGTCGAGGGTGCGATGTGGGTGGGCCGCTCGGAGGCCGAGCGCGAGATCAAGGCGTCGTACCAGCGGGCGAAGGACATGGAGGCCGAGGAGGCCCACGCGGCCGAGGAGCAGGGCCCGGCGGTGTAGCGCGGCACGCGTGATGTACCGAGAGCGGCTTTGGGTGCGTTGGATGCACCGAAAGCCGCTTTCGGTACATGCGGCGGCCGGCATCCCGCGCCGCGCGCCTCAGGACCTGGACGACCCCGCGCGCGCCTTCTGCCGCTCGAAGCTGTCGGTGAAGCGGGTGAGCAGCCGGACGAAAGCCTGCCGGTCGTCGTCGGGCCAGCTGCTCATGAGGGCGGCGATACCGCGGTTGCGCAGCTGCCGGTTCTCGTCGAAGACCCGCCTGCCCTCATCGGTGGCGACGAGCAGGCTGGCGCGGCCGTCCGCCGGGTCCGCGACCCGCTCGATGAGCCCGAGCTGCACGAGGTGTGCGACCTGCCTGCTCACCGTCGAGGGGTCGGAGTGCACCGCCTCGGCGAGCGCGCCGGCCCGGCGGGCCCCGTCCTTCGCCAGGTGCACGAGCAGGAGGTAGGTTGCGCGGTCGACAGCATCCGGGTATTCGGCCTGGTACTGGGCCTGCACGCGCTCGATCAGGCGCACGAGACGGACGAGTTGGCTACCGATCTCGTCGGCGGTGTGTAGCTCCTCGGTCGTGGTCACGGTTCCCTCCGAGGCCGCTTGCGTGCGTCACGCAAGAGCTTGCTCACAGCAAGTATGCCCGAAGTGGACGCGCTGTGGTCGGCCGGGTCAGGCCGAGATCGGTCCTGCCGCCACCCGGCCCGCCGGAGTGAGCCGAGCCGCCACCCTCCCCACCGGCCCGGCCACGATCGGACGCTGCGCGACGCCGTCGACGACCGGCCCGAGCCGCCGCCCTCCCCACCGGCCCGGCCACGATCGGACGCTGCGCGACGCCGTCGACGACCGGCCCGGGCCCGCGCCGGGGCCAGGACCAGCTCCTGCCCGGCGACCCACGATCGCATGTGGCGAGGCCCCGGCCCGGTCAGATCGGGCGAATCCCCCACCTGCCCTGCCAGGTCTCCCCCGGCTCGATCGTGATCAGGCCGGTGCCGGAGTTCAGCGCGTCGGGTGGGCAGGTCATCGGCTCGACGGCGACGGCGCGGCCACGGCCGGGGTGGTCGCCGGGGGTGTAGACCTGCACCCAGCCGAACGCGGGTTCCGCCCACACCTCGACACCCCCCGCGACACCCCCCGCAGGCCCGAGCAGCCGGTGGCGCACCAGGTCGTCCCCGGCGGCGGGCACACACCCACCGAACGCGTCGTCCAGCGTCAGTCCCCTGAGCGGGCGGCCGTCGCGGAAGTCGGTGTGCCCCTCGACCGGAACGGCCGGACCGGTGGGCAGGCCGCCCGCGAGCGGGAGCGCCGTGGTGGCGGCGAGCTGCAAGGCACAGTCGTCGGTGGCGGCGTCGCCGACCCGGACGTAGGGGTGGGCACCGACGCCGAACGGCACGGCCGCCGCGCCGACGTTGGTGACGGTGTGGGTGACGGTGAGTCCGTCGGCCGCCACGGCGTAGCGGACCTGGGTCGCCAGCGGCACCGGCCAACCGGGCTGCGGGGCGAGCCGCGCCGCCAGGGTGATCGCGTCCGCGGCCCGGTCGACGACGTCGTAGAAGGTGTAGCGCAGCAGGCCGTGAATGGCGTTGCCGGCGGCCGGCTCGTCCAGCGC
>JAEUJO010000250.1 GCA_016794615.1 Pseudonocardia sp.
TCGCCGAGGAGAAGGTGGTGGAGACCGATGGCAGAACCGGCCGGGTCCGGGCGGACCGAGCGCCTCGAACAAGAGCTGGCCCAGGTGCGCGAGCAGCGCGACCGGCTGGCCGCCCAGCTCGGTGGCGAGGACCCCGAGGATCCCGACCTCGGGGACCGGGGAGACGAGGCCGTCGAGCTGGAAGAACTCGACGACCTGTCCAGGATGAACCGGCGCATCGCCGAGATCGAGCGGTTGCTTTCGGGCCAGGACGTGACGGGCGCGGCTCCCGGGCTCGCCGACGGCACCGTGGTCACGCTCCGGTTCCCGGACGGGGACGTCGCGGCGTATCGGATCGTCGCCGGCCCGGAGGAGAACGGGGACGACGTGGTGACAGCCGGCAGCCCGCTCGGTCAGGCCCTGGTCGGGCGGGGTGCCGGGGACGAGATCAGTTACCAGGGCCCGGACGGGCAGCTCCACGTCGAGGTCGTCGCGGTGCGCGCGCCCTGACTTCCGTCGTCCACGCTCACCCGCCACGAAGCCCGCTCCGGCCCCGCGGGAGGACGACCCGAAGCCTCAGCGGTGACACCTCCGAGCCGCCACGCCGGAACGAGTTCCCCGTCGGGAGCATCGGGCGGGCTGAAATCGCCCGCGCAGGCGGGCGCCCCGTGACGTGCGCGACGACGGTAGCCGGGACGGCCGGGGCGTTCCCGTGCAGGCGACCCGGACCCGTGGCGGCGAATCAGCGGCCATGACCGGGCAGGCGGAGCTCGACGAGCGGTTCGACGACCCCGTGCTCGACCGGCCGTGTGGACGACGTCGTACCTGCCCGCGTGGAGCTCCCGCGCCGCAGCGGCCGCGGCCTACTCCGTCAGGAGCGACGGGCTCCACGACTTCCCGGACCGACGCCCCCCGGCGACCTGACCGTCCCGGAGATCGTCGTGCGCCGGGTGCACGGAACAGGATGACGCGGTTGCGCCGGTGCACGTTCCGGCGCAACCGGAGACCGGTCCGGGTCAGCCGGCCGGCGGGATGTTCTGATTCACGTGAAACACGTTCTCGGGGTCGTAGCGTCCCTTGACCTGCGCCAGCCGCTCGTAGTTGCCGCGGTAGGCCGCCCGGACCCGATCCTCCCCCTCGTCCATCATGAAGTTGACGTAGGTTCCGCCTGCCGACATCGCGTGCAGGTCCGCGAAGTAGTCGCGGGTCCACCGCGTGATCGCTTCGGTGTTGGCCGGGTCCGGGTCGACCCCGACGATGTTGCCGATCCAGCCGCCGTCGCGGTACGGGAACGCCGTCGCGTCCTCGTGCACGCGGGCTGCAGCGCCGTCGATCGGGTACAGGTGCATGGTCGAGTGCCCGGTGGGCAGCCGCTCGCCGTAGCGACGGTGCACCTCGATCGCGGCATCGGAGATCTCGGTGAACACGTCCGAGCGCCAGTACCACTGCAGGCCGGGCGGGTAGAGCGGGTCGAACGCGCTCTGCAGCACCGGAAACGGCATGGGCTGTAGGCCCATCACCAGCGGGGATCCGAACTCCCGCACGGGGGCGAGCACCTCGTCCGCGCGGGAGTGCGGACCGGCGTAGCACCAGACGACGCCACAGGCCTTGCGGCCCCACAGCTCTTCGGGGAACGGGGCGGCGGGCGGGATGGTGACCAGGCCGAACCAGCCGTTGAGCTCCTCGGGCAGCGTCGGCAGCACGTCCCGGTACCACCGCATGACCTCGGTCGTGTCGGCGATGTCGTACAGGACGGGGCCACCGACGATCAGCCCGTTCTCGCCGACCGGGTGACAGCGGAAGGTCATCGAGGTGACGATCCCGAAGTTGCCGCCCCCGCCGCGCAGCGCCCAGAACAGGTCGGCATGGCTGTCCTCGGCTGCGGTGACGAACGTCCCGTCGGCGAGGACGACGTCGGCCGCCAGCATGTTGTCCAGCGTCATCCCGAACGTGCGGGTCAGGTAGCCGACCCCGCCGCCCAGGGCCAGCCCGGCGATGCCGGTGTTGGCGATGAACCCCGTGGGGACGGCCAGACCGAACACACCGGTGGCGTGGTCGAGGTCCCCGAGTGTGGCCCCGGGGTCGACGCGGACGGTGCGGCGCTCCGGGTCGACCGTCGTGCTGCGCATGAGGGACAGGTCGACGACCAGCGCGTCGTTCCAGACGCCGAGCCCGCCCGCGCTGTGCCCGCCGCTGCGGACCGAGAGGGTGACGTCGTACTCGCGGCCGAACCGCACGCACGCCAGCACGTCCGCGACGTCCCGGCAGCGGGCGATCGCTGCCGGCCGCTTGTCGATCATGCCGTTGTACACCGCGCGCGCCTCGTCGTAGCGCGGGTCGGCGGGGGTGATCACCTCACCCCGGAGCGCGGCGGTGAGCTCGTCGAACGGGGCGATCTGGGTCGTGGTCATCAGGTCTCCTGCATGCGGGGAAGCGGTCGGCCCTGACGCTAGGAACGCCGCGTTCGCGCAGCGTTCGCCCGGGCCGCCCCGCTCAGGAGGAGGGGCGAACGCCCGCGACACCCAGCGCGACGAGGTCGCGTTCGCAGCGATCCAGCAGCGCCAGACTGCCCTGGTCCGCGGCCAGGTCGGCGGCCTCCTGCAGCCGGACCACCGCGGCGTCCCGCTCGTCGTACGCGGCCCGCATCCGCAGTACCTCGGGCAGCCACCACACGTCGTCCCGGGCACGGGCGTCGGCGGCGGCCTCGTCCAGGGTGCGGCGCGCGCCGTCCCGGTCACCGGTCTGGTCGAGCAGGTCGGCCAGCAGCGACAACCAGTAGGGCCGGCGCGCGAGGGCACCGTCGGCGACCAGGTTCGCGACACCGCGGCGGGCCAGGTCGACACCGTGGGTCCCGCCACGGCACCAGCCGTCGAGCACCAGCCCCCACTCCCGGTAGTAGCCGAACCCGTACCGGTCGCACAACTCGCGCAACTCGGCGACCATGCGTTGCAGCCCCACCCGGTCGCCGCGCATCTGACGAAGTATGACGGCGTACGCCAACGCCACGGCGAGGCTGTACGGGTGGTCCAGCGACCGGGACCGCTCGACCGCCTCGCGCGTGCTCGCCTCGGCCGCGGCGTCGTCGCCCCGGAGCCAGTGCGCGTGCCCGGCCCAGGCCCGGCTGTGCACGTCGGTGCGGGTACCGACGCTGACCAGCATCCCGTGCGGGAGCGCCGCGGCCACGGCGAGGTGCTCGAGCCCCTCGGCCGGCCTGCCGAGGCTCATCGCCGACCCGGCGAACGCGAAGTGCGCCGCCCCGCCGATCTCGGATCCCGGTACGGCGAGCGCGAGGGCCCGGGTCGCCGCCTCGTGCGCGGCCCGGGTCCGGCCCTGGACGAACCGGGACGACCACAGCCCGACCAGCCCGTCGACGAGCGAGTCCGCGCGGCCGAGCGCCTCGGCGAGCACGATCGACCGTTCCATGACCGCCTCCAGGGTGCCCGACGCGTAGCCGTACCGGGCGTTCAGCGGCGCCGCCATGGCCTCCAGCACGGCCAGCTCCTGGCGGTCGCGATCAGGTCCCTGCGGTCGAGCACGGATGATCTCCAGCGCGGCGGAGTACAGCCGGACCGCCTCGGCATGCGCGAACACGCCCGTCGCCACGCCCGCCGCGCGCCGGTAGTGGACGACGGCGCGTTCGGGCTGGCCGCTCCGGGCGTACTGCTCCGCCAGCTGTGCGGCGACCGGGTCGAGGTCGTCGGCGTGCAGCAGCTCGAGGCCCTGGGCGATGCGCCGGTGGAGCCGCCAGCGCCGCGGCGGGCTGAGCCGGGCGTAGGCGGCGTCGCGCAGCAGGTCGTGGGAGAAGTCGTAGCTCTCCCCGCCGTCGCCGTGCTCGCGCAGTATCCGGCGGCGCCACAGCTCGTCGACCGCTGCGACGACCCCGTCGGTGTCCAGGTCGGCGGCCACCGCGAGCAGGTCCAGCGTGACGTCCCGGCCGACCGCCGCGGCGACCTCGGCGATCTCCCGCGCCGCCGGGCCCGCCTGGCCGAGCCGGTTGCGCAACACGGTGGCCAGATCCCCTCCCGGGAGCGATCCCCGGCCCACCGCGCGCATCGCCTCCACGACGTGCAGGGGGAACCCGCCGGTGACCGCGGCCAGCAGCCCGCGCTCCGAGTCCGGCAGCGGGCCACCGCGCAGCGCCTCGGCCAGCCGCGCGGTGTCCTTCTCGTCGAACGGCCCGAGCGCGAGGTCGGTCAGCATCCCCGACGCCCGCAGGTGGGCGACCCAGTCGGCCAGCGCGGTGTCGTTCGGTCCACCGTCGTCGCGCAGGGTCGCCGCGAGCAGCACGGGTGCGCGCGGTAGCAGGCCCAGGCAGAAGATGACGAAGGACAAGGTCTCCTCGTCGCACCACTGCACGTTGTCGAGGACCAGCAGCATCGGACGACCGACACCCAGCAGCGCCCGGGCCACACCCTCGTAGAACCGGTGCCGCTGCCACGTGTCCGCGAGCGCCCGGCTCGTGGCGTCACCGCCCGAGGAGGGAACCAGCCGGTCGACCTCCGCGCGCCACACCGGGTCGAGACCGTCGAGCGTCGCCTGCACCTCGGTGGTGCGCAGCCACGCGGCGATCGGGGCCAGCGCGAGCCTGCCGGAGGTGGCGAAGCACTGCGCCGAGGCGACCACGGCCCCCGCACGGCGGGCCGCCTCGGTGACCTCGCTGACGAGCCGGCTCTTCCCGACGCCCGGGCTGCCCCGGACCAGCACCACCCCGGGGCGCCCCGCCGCGGCCGAGCGCCAGGCCGCCCGCAGCACCCCGACCTCCCGGGCCCGGCCGACGAAGGGCACGGCACCCGCCGTCCCGTTCCCCGCCGTGGACAGGCGGGCGAGCAGCCGGCGCCGAACGGCCTGCGTGGTCTCGTCCGGCTCGACCCCCAGCTCACGCTCCAGGACCGAGGCGCAGCGGTGGTAGGTGGCGAGCGCGGCGGCCCGGTCACCGAGAGCGGCCTGCAGCTCCATCAGGATGCGGTAGCCGGCCTCCTCGAGCGGCCGGAGCCGGATCCGGAGCCGGGCGGCCTCCAGCGCCGCGGCGCCTTCGCCGCGGCGGCGGGTACGCGTCGTGCACACCAGTGCGCACATCTGGACACAGCGTTCCTGGAGTTGCGTCCGCGCCTCCAGCACCCAGTCGTCGTAGACGCCCGGCAGCAGGTCGCCCCGGTAGGCGGCCAGCGCCGCATCGGCGTGCGCGAGCACGGCCTCGTCGTCCCCGGCGGCGTCCCGGGCCGCGTCCCCCTCCCGGCAGAACACCCGCAGGTCGACGTGCACCGCACCGCCGTCGTGCCAGCACAGATCCCGCGCCGTCACGGTGAGACAGGGCTCCCCGGCCAGCGCGTGCCGCAGGTTGTGCAGCTCGCGGCGCAGGTTCGTCAGTGCCTGCGCGTCCGTCGAGTCGGGCCAGAACAGGGCCGCGATCCGATGGCGGGTCTGCGGGGCTCCGGCGTGCACGATGAGGAACGCAGCGAGCGCGAGGGTCCGGGCGGACCGCGACCGGGCGGCACCGGTCGCATCGTCCACGATGGCCTGTTCGCCCAGGAGCACGATCCGCAGCGTCACACCCGGCCTCCCTGCTCGGCGCAGGCCTCCACGGAGGTCCCAGGGTAGTACGGCCCCGACGGCGCCGGATCTCGTCCTCCGTGCGGAGAACCCCGGTGCGGCGACCCGCGACGGGCTCCGGTCTGCGGCACGTCGCCCCTCGTGACCCGGTGAGAGCCTCTCGGATCGCGTACGGGATGTCACCCGATCACCCGAACCATATTGGGCCATCCGCGTCACTTCTGCCGCGAGAACGGCGCGTGCACTGGCGCTCGCGCCCCGTCATCGTCAGGCTGATCACATGCCGCGGTGGGTCGTTGTGTTCATCGTCATCCTGGTCATCTTCGTGTTCATCCTGCCCAACCCCGCCGCGGTCGGCGCCTACATCGGCAATGCGATCGACTCGATCGTGATCTTCTTCCGCAGCATCGGCACGTCGGTGAACACCGTCTGAACCGGCCGGACCCGGACAAGAGAGGCGACGCCGCCGAGAGCGGGCGATCCCGCCGACACGTACCGTCGTCGGCGTGATCGACAGGATCGGGATCAGGGCCGTGCCGGTGGCGTACGTCGTGCGTGCCGGGCTTGTCGAGTCGGTGCACCTCGGGCACGTCGTCGGGCTCGACGGCCACGGCGCGCGGGTCGTCGCCGTCGGCGAGCCGGACGTCACCTTCTTCCCCCGCTCGTCGCTCAAGCCGCTCCAGGCCGCCGCCATGCTGCGAGCGGGTCTCGATCTCGACGGCCCGCTGCTCGCCCTGGCTGCCGCCAGCCACTCCGGCGAGCCTGCGCACCTCGACGGGGTCCGGGGCATCCTGGAGGACGCCGGCCTCGGTGTCGACGACCTGCAGAACACCCCCGGCCTCCCGCTCGACCCGGATGCGGCCGGCCGCTGGCAGGCAGCCGACCGGCCCCCGTCCGCCCTCGCCCAGAACTGCTCCGGCAAGCACTCGGCGATGCTCGCCACCTGCCGCGTCGCCGGTTGGGACACCGCCACGTACCTCGATCCCGGTCACCGTCTGCAACGAGCGGTGCGGACGACGGTCGAGGACCTGACCGGCGTGCCCGTGACGCACACCGCGGTGGACGGCTGCGGCGCCCCGCTGTTCTCCAGCACTCCGGCCGGGCTCGCCCGGGCGTTCGCGCGCATCGCGACCGCGCCGCCCGACACCCCGGAGGGCCGGGTCGCCGCAGCGCTGCGCGCGCATCCGTGGTGGGTGGCGGGCACCGGGCGTGACGTCGTCCGGCTGGCCGCCGCCGTACCGGGGCTGATCGCGAAGGACGGCGCGGAGGGCGTGTTCGCCGCGGCGCTCCCGGACGGGCGCGCGATGGCGCTCAAGATCCTCGACGGGTCGCGGCGGCCGGTGCGGGCGGTGGTCGCGGCGGCGTTGCGGGCCCTCGGCGTCGACGGGCCCGAGCTCGCGGCGGCCGGGTACACGGCCGTACTCGGTCACGGGGCACCGGTGGGGTCGGTCGAACCCACCCTGGGGGGTCCCGCCGCAGGTTGACGGCCTGCCGTGCAGAATCGCGACGTGCACACCGGCGAGCGGCCCGGGCGGACGGTGAGCGGCGCGGAGTCGACGGCCGAGCCGGGCACCGGCCCGGCGCGCACCGCGGTCACGCGACCCGCGAAGCGCCGACGAGTACGCCGGATCGTCGATCGCGGTGGGCTCCGCGCCGTCGTGACCGCACTCAGCCCCGCCACCACCTACCTCGCCGTGCGCGCCGTCGGGGTCGCCGTGCTCGGCCTCATGGCGGCCGGACGCGACATTTCGCTGGTCACCGCGCTGGGCAGCTGGGACGCCAGCTGGCTGCTCAACATCGCGCACTACGGCTACGACGACGTGCCCACCGTGCTCGTCGACGCGCTCGGCCGGCACACGCCGGACACCGCGTACGCGTTCTTCCCCGGGTATCCCGCGACGGTGGCCGCCGTCGGGCTGTTGACCGGCGGGGACCTCCTCGCCGCCGCGCTGCTCGTGACGGCCGTGGCCGGGCTGTCGGCGGCGTTCGGGCTGGTCCGGCTCACCGAGCTGGTACCCGGTGGGTCGCGCCGGGCCGGGCTGCTGCTCGTCGCCCTGTTCGCGGCGGCTCCGATGGGCGTGGTCCTCAGCATGGCCTACACCGAGGCGCTGTTCTGCGCGTTCGCGGTGTGGGCTCTGGTCGGTGTGCTGCGTCGGCAGTGGCTGCTCGCCGGCCTGTGCTCGGCGGCCGCCGGGCTGGTCCGGCCGACGGGCAGCGCGCTGGCGCTGGCGGTCGGGCTGGCGGCGCTCGTCGCCGTCGTCGATCGACGCGACGGTCCGCGCCCCTGGGTGGCCGTCCTGCTGGCGGCGTCGGGCCTGCTGGGCTACCTCGGCTACGTCGGGTGGCGCACCGGGACACCGACCGGCTGGTTCGACATCCAGCGCACCGGCTGGGGCTCGCAGTTCGACGCGGGAGCCTCGCTGGTGCGCTTCGTCGGGCGGGCCCTCTCGACCGGGCACGAGATCTACGACCTCGCGGTGCTGGTGACGCTGTTCGGCTCGCTCGTGCTGCTCGTCGTCGCCGTCCGGATGCGCCTGCCGTGGCCGCTGCTGGTCTACACGGCCGCCGTGCTGATCACGGTGTGGTGCAGCGACGGGCAGGTTCACTCGCGGGTGCGCCTGCTGATGCCGGCGTTCCCGCTGCTGATCCCGGTCGCGCTCGGGCTCGCCCGCCGCCGGACGACGACGGCGGTCGCGGTGGTGGTGGCGGCCGCGCTGGCGTCAGCCTGGTTCGGCGGGTACGCCCTGACGATCTGGCGCTACGCGATTTGAGTGTGCGACCGCGGATCATCGTGATGCCCCCGACCGCGACGGCCCCGCCACGTCGACCCCGTACCCGCGCGGTTACGGTCGTACGCGTGGACTTCGGGCAGGGCGGGCGAATCGGGCGATACGTGCGGATGTCGGCGTTGCCGGGGAAGGGATCGGTGCTCGCCGGCAAGCTGCTGAAGGTCGCCGAGAGCATGCGCGGGGCGCCCGGCTGCGAGCTGTACGTCGTCAACCTGTCGGCGGACGAGCCGGACACCGTCTGGGTCACGGAGGTGTGGGCGGACGAGGACGCGTCGGACCGGGCGCTGTCCGGCGACCTCGGCGAGGCCGGGATCGGCGAGGTGATCGGGCTGCTGGCCGGTCCGCCGGAGCTGGTCGACCTCACCCCGCTCGGCGGCCCGGGCCTGTCCGCCTGACGGCCCCCTGCCCGGTCAGGAGCGCTCGATGTCGGCAGGCCGCTTCCGGGACGCCCGGAGCGAGCCCGGGTGCGCCTTCGCGGTGGGGTCGCTGCGGGTCCTGGCCAGGCTGGCCACCGTCACGACCACCAGGACGACCAGGATCACCCCGAGACCGACCGGCGTGGAGATCTCCGGCACGGCGGGGCTGATGTCGACGTGCAGCCAGTGCAGGATCAGCTTGACGCCGATGAAGGCCAGGATCAGCGAGAGCCCCGTCGAGAGGTAGACCAACCGGTCCAGCAGGCCCTTGACCAGGAAGAACAGCGCCCGGAGGCCGAGCAGGGCGAATGCGTTCGCCGCGAAGACGAGGTACGCCTCCTGCGTGACGCCGAAGACCGCGGGGATCGAGTCGAGGGCGAACAGCAGGTCGATCCCGCCGATCGCGACGAGCACGATCATCAACGGGGTTGCCGTCCTGCGCCCGTCGATCCGGGTGACGAGCTTGCCGCCGACGTACTCGTCGGTCACCGGGAGGAGCCGCCGCGCCGCCCTGACCACGGCGTTGTCCTCGATGTCCGGGTCCTCGTCCCGGTGCCGGAACAGCTGGACCGCCGTGTAGATCAGCAGCAGCCCGAAGATCAGGAACATGAACGAGAACAGCGACAGCAGCGTGGCACCGAGCGCGATGAAGATCGCGCGCATGATCAGTGCGAGCACGATCCCGCAGGTCAGAACCTTGTGCTGGTACTCCTCCGGCACCGCGAACGTCGTCATGATGATCACGAAGACGAACAGGTTGTCGACCGAGAGGCTCTTCTCGACGATGTAGCCGGCGAGGTACTCGGTGCCGAACTCGCTGCCGTACGCCCACCACATCCAGGCGCCGAACGCGAGCGCGACCAGGATGTAGAACACCGACCACGCCGTGGCCTCCCGGAAGCCCACCCGGTGCGGCCGCAGTGCCGCCAGCGCAACGTCCAGTGCGAGCAGCGCGACGATCACCCCGATCGTCACGGCCCAGGTGAGCCCGCTGATCTGCAGCACTCTCGTGATCTCCCTCG
>JAEUJO010000255.1 GCA_016794615.1 Pseudonocardia sp.
CGCCCGGCACGGCGGCCCTGCCCGGCGCGGTGCGGCTGCTCGTCGTCCCCCGGGTGGTGACCGACGACCTGGGCCGCATCGCGTTCGACGATCTGCGGACCCCGCCGCGCGAGCTGCTCCGCCGGATCAGCGACCACCTGGACCGGCGGCGGCTCGTCGGCACCCGGCTCGTCGTCGAGCCGCCCTACTACCAGGGCGTGACGGCGGTGGCCCGGGTGACGGCTGGCCCGGACGTGCGGCCGGAGACGGTCCAGGATGCGGCGCTGCGTGCGCTGTACGCCTACCTCTCGCCGCAGGACGGCGGCTCGGACGGGAAGGGCTGGCCGTTCGGCCGCGCGGTGCGCGGGTTCGACCTCTCGGCGGTGCTCGCCCGCGTTCCGGGCGTCGCCGAGGTCGAGGAGGTCCGCCTGTTCACCGCGGACCCGGCGACGGGCGAGCGCGGCAACGCGCCCGTGTCGCGCATCGACATCCCGCCGGGCGCGCTCGTCTTCTCCTACCAGCACCACGTGCGGGTGCAGTCGTGACCGCGCCGCCCCGGACCCGGATCAGCCCGCACCCGCTCGGCGCGACGCTGCCGGCGCTCTACCTCGACGACGTGTTCGCGCAGAACCTGTGCGCGAGCCTCGACGAGGTGCTCGCCCCGGCGATCAGCGTGCTCGACTGCTTCCCGGCCTACCTCGACCCGCGGACGGCGCCGCCGGACATGGTCGACTGGCTGGCCAGCTGGACCGGCCTGCTCGCCGCGCGGAAGCTGCCGGTGGCCCGGCGGCGCCGGCTCGTCGCGCGAGCGGCGGCCCTGCACGCGTGGCGGGGCACCCCGGACGCCGTGCGCGAGCTCGTCGAGCTCGCCTGCAACCGGCCCGTCGAGCTGGAGGAGTCGGGGGGAAGCGGCTGGTCCCCGAACCCGGGCACGCCGCTGCCGGGCGCGGACCGCCCCGGGCTGGTGGTGCGGGTGCGGACGTCCGGCGTGCTCGACCGACCGGACGAGGCGGCGGCCCCGACCGGTCCCGACGAGGCCGAGCCCGCCGACGCCCCGGTGGACGCCGATCTGCTCGCCCGCCTGCTGGACCTCGTCGTCCCGGCCCACCTGCCGGTCCGCGTCGAGCTGATGCCCTGACCGGCGCTCTCCCCGCAGCACGTTCGTCGGGGCGCGGCGATCAGCTCGGGGCGACCCGAACCTCGGGTTCCACACCCAGCTCGGCCAGCACCTGGGCGTGCTCCAGGGCCGCCAACTGGGCGGCCGCCGGGTTGCCGGCGCGAGTGTGCAGGTCGACCAGGAGGCGCCAGCCGTCGTCGGAGTAGACGTCGAGGCGCAGGCCGGCCCGGACCGCGTCGACGGCCTCGGGGAAGTCGCCGTCGTCGCCGAGCCGCCTGCCCAGCGCACACCACGCGCCCGCGGCGGCGACCCGCAGCCGGTCCCGCTCGGCGACCACCCACTCGGCGGCGCCCTCCTCGGGCAGCAGGTCACCCCCGTAGTGCCCGAGTGCCGCCGCCAGCGCCGCCCGCTCGCCCGCGGCGTCGCCGTCGTGCCTGCGGGCGCGGGCGTCCGCGAGCCGCGCGTCGAAGTCGACCACGTCGCTGCGACTGCCCGGCGGGAGCTGCAGACAGTAGCTCTCCCCGTTGCGCGCCAGCAGCGTCGACCGGCCGCGCGCCCGCCCGCCGAGCACGCTGCGCAGGCTGGATATCGCGACCTGCAGGCTGCGCAGCGCCGCCTCCTCGTCGACGTCCGGCCACAGGCTCGCCACCAGCACGTCCCGGTGCACGGCGGTGCCCGCGCGCAACGCCAGCAGCCGCAGCGTCGAGCGCGCACGCGGGCGCACGGTCGAGAGGTCCACCGCCACGTCGTCGATCGCGATCTCGGTGCAGCCGAGCAGGCGCAGCGTGAGCGGCACCGCGGGAGTCGCCGGGGTCGCGGCGACCGTCCCCTCCGGCGGCGCGGCGGCGACCTGCTGAGAAACGGTGCGTGCTCCGGTCCCGGAGGCCCAGGCGTCGACCACGGCGGGCAGGTCGCGCAGTCCCAGCGTCCGGGCCCGCGCGACCGCGGTGCCGAGGTCCACCGGCGCGGCGGACGTCCCCGCCGTCCGGGCCCGGTTCGTCGCGGCCCGGCGCCCCGACAAGGTGGCGGCCAGGCACGCCGCCCACAAGGCCGGTACCGGGGCGCCCAGCTCCGTGAACTTGTCCGCAGCTGCCCGCAGCGGCTCGGCGGCACGCCTGCCCAGCCCGTCGATGAACGTCACGACGGCCGCGCCCCACGGGTCGCACGGCTCGACGGCCGGGGCGGTGCCCGGGTTGTCCAGCGCCAGCAGCGCCCGCCCGATCCGGGACAGCCACGGCCAGCCGCCGACCTCGGCGTCGAGCATGAGCGCCTCGAGGTCCGTGGCCGGCTCGTCGACGTCCTTCCCGGCGAGCAGGCCCACCACCCGGCCTGCGCAGGCCGCGGGCGCGACGACGCCGATGTCGGCGTCCGGGTGGTCCGCCGCCTCGCGCAGCAGCCCCGCGGCCACGCCCAGGTCGCCGGCGAGCAGCGCGACGACCCCGGCGGCCAGCCGTCCCTCGGCACCGGGCAGGCCCGACGCCGCAGGCAGGAGGGTGCGCGGGTTGCGCTGGGTCGCCGCGCGGATCGTCGCCGGCCAGGTGCGGGCCACCGGGTCCGCGTCCGGCAGCCACAGCGCCGCGGCGCGCGCCTCCTCCAGGCAGCGGGCCGCAAGCTGGCTGTCCTCGGCCGCCGAGTGGGCGAGCCGGAACGCCGCCACCGCCTCGGTCAGCGCACCCTCCGCCGCGAGCCGGCGCGCCCGCGCGAGCAGCAGCCACGGGTCGCTGGCGACCAGACCGTGCGGAAGCATGCTCTCCAAGGGCCCCAGCGGACCGGCGACGACCTCGGCGCCACGCCGGTGCAGCAGCTGCTCGACGGCCGCCCAGTCCTCGGCGCGCACGTACGCGCGGAACGCCGCCGGTACCTCGCCGGTGTCGAGCAGCAGCTCGGCGGCCCGGCCGTACCACTCGCGGCTGGCGGCTGCCCCGAGGTGCTCGGTCAGCTCCAGTTCGAGGTGGTCGAGCAGCACCTGGTGGTAGCGGAACTGGCGGCCGTCGTCCGGTGTGGTCGTGAAGAGCCTGCGCTGTTCCAGCTCCTCCAGGACGGTCTGGCTGCCGGTGGTCTCGAGCAGCGCATCGCACAGGGCACCGGTCAGCACACCCAGGGCACTGGTGCGGCGAAGGAACTCGCGCAGCTCGACAGGCAGGTCGCCGAGCACCTCCCGGACGAGGTAGGAGCGCACCAGCCGCGATCCCCGGGACAGGTCGGCCAGCGCCCGCCGCCGCTGCGCTGGCGGGCGGCCCTCGGTGAGCAGGTGGAACATGGCGAGCCCCGCCGCCCAGCCACCGGTGCGCTGCGACAGCGTCGCGGCGTCCTCGGGCGGCAGCGGCTGGTGGTAGATCTCGCGGAACAGCCGCTCGACCTCCCAGGACCGGAACCGCAGGTCGTCGGCGTCGACGACGTGCACGGCGCCGTAGACCCGCAGTGCGGGCACGTCCAGCCCGACGACCCGGCGCGCGCCGAGCACCACCCGCAGGCTCGGTGGCGCGAGCGCGATCATCCGGGCCACGCCGTCCTCGGCCGCCGAGCCCGCGACGGCGTGGAAGTCGTCGAAGACGAGCAGCAGGTCGCGGCCTGCGGCGTCGAGCGCGGCGGCGAGGTCGTCGAAGGACCGGCAGTCGCCCGCCAGGCCGGCCTTGCCCAGCGCGCGGCCGATCCGCCCGGCCAGCTCGGCGGGGTCGCGGTCCGCCGCGTCGATCCGGTACCACACGACGGTGCCGGGGAACCGCGACGCGATCTGGCCCAGCAGCGTCGTCTTGCCGTGCCCGGCCGGGGCGAGCACCAGCACGACGCGGTGGGCGGCCAGGTCGAGCAGACGGCCACGGGCCAGCCCCGCGGGCGCGGGCGGCGCGAACTTCGCCGAGAGGTCCAGCCGACCCTCACCCACTCTGCACCCCGCACCTCGACGTCGGGGGACGTGGCGGTGTGCCACGCCGGCTCCGGTGCCCCGCGCGCGTCACGAGCGCGACGGGGGACGGCGCAGCAGCGTAGCGGCCCGCGGTGCCGGGCCGCCATGAGGCGATGGCGCGGACTACGTACTTCTGCGTAGGTCGGCCCCGGCCTGCCTCCGAAATGGTCGGTCTCGGGACGGTGCGGATACTCGCCTGCGACCCCACGAATGTGGACCGCCCGTTCCGGGCATCGCCGACGGCCCTGATCTGCGGAATCGTTCCGGACCCTGCGCCCCGCCTACGCTGGAGCCGTGCAGGCACCCCGGCTGGTCGCGACGGACGTCGACGGCACGTTGCTCGGCCCCGACGACCGGGTCACCCCCCGAGCGGCCGCCGTCATCGACCGGCTCGTCGCGTCCGGCGTGACGTTCGTGCTGGTCACCGGCCGCCCCCCGCGCTGGATCCCGCCCGTCCTCGCCGAGCTCGCCATCGCTCGGCTCGCGATCTGCGCGAACGGGGCCGTGCTCTACGACGCCGCCACCGACGCCGTGCTCTGGTCGCGGACGCTGCTCACCGACACCCTCGTCGCGCTCGCCGAGGCCACCGCCGAGGTCCTGCCCGGTTCGGGGCTGGCGGTCGAGCGGGTCGGCGCGACGGCGGGAGACTCGTCGGTCAGCCAGTTCATCGCCGAGCCCTCCTACGTGCACGCCTGGCCGAACCCGGACCACGCGTCGGTCGAGCGTGCCGAGCTGCTGACCCGGCCGGCGATCAAGATGCTCGCCCGGGCGCCGGGGCTGTCCAGCGACGCCATGGTGGCGGCACTCACGCCGGCCGTCGGGCACCTCGCGGACCTCACGTTCTCCCACCCGCGCGGCCTCGTGGAGATGTCGCCGCCGGGGGTGACGAAGGCCACCGGGCTCGCCGAGGTCGCGCGGTATCTCGGGGTGGCCGCGGCGGACGTCGTCGCCTTCGGTGACATGCCGAACGACCTGGAGATGCTGCGCTGGGCGGGGCACGGCGTGGCGATGGGCAACGCGCACCCGGCCCTGCTGGACGTCGCGGACGAGGTGACGGCCTCGAACGCCGAGGACGGCCTCGCGGTGGTGCTCGAACGCTGGTTCTAGGGCGGTCAACGAGGCGGCGATCCCGGGAACGGAACCCGATGCCCGGACGGGTGGCCCGTGACGCCGCGTAGCATGGTCGGCTGGTAACGCGAACGCCCCCTCATCGGAGACCTCACCTGTGGCTGTGACCAGCGCGCCCGCACCCGCCGCACCGGCGTCGACGACCGAGACCGTCGAGCTCCCCGTGGCCGCGCCCGAGGTCCGGGCACTCGTCACGGTGCAGCGGGTGCTCGGGCAGCCGCCCGTCGTGGCGACGGCGCGGGGCATGTCGCTGTTCGGCGAGCACGCCGCGGGCTGGCTCGCCGTCGGCCTGCTCGGTGTGTTCGTCGACCGGCGCCACCGCCGCGACTGGGTCACCGCGACCGCCGGGGTGGCCGTGGCGCACGGCGCGTCGATCGCCGTCAAGCGCGTGGTGCGCCGCCCCCGTCCCGCCGACCCGCGCGTGCAGGTGCTGGTCGGCACCCCCAGCCGGCTGAGCTTCCCGTCCGCGCACGCCACGTCGACCACCGCCGCGGCGGTGCTGTTCGGCAGGCTCCTCGGGCGCAGGCTCGCCCCCGTGCTCGTTCCGCCGATGGCGCTGTCCCGGCTGGTTCTGGGTGTGCACTACCCGTCCGACGTCGCTGCGGGCGCTCTGCTGGGCGCCGGGGTCGCCGCCGCGACCCGACGCCTGTCCGGAAGGTCCCCACGATGACCGACATCGAGGTTCCCGCCGCACCGGCCGCCCCGGTCCGGACGCCGCTCGGCGTCGCCCGCGGCGTCCTGAAGACCATGCGCCCGCGGCAGTGGGTGAAGAACGTCCTGGTCTTCGCCGCGCCGTTCGTCGGCGGTGACCTGCTGACCCCGGGCATCGTCCCGAAGCTGCTGATCGCCTTCGTGGCGTTCTCGCTCGCCGCGTCGGGGATCTACCTGGTCAACGACGCGAAGGACGTCGCGGCGGACCGTGCGCACCCCACCAAGCGGTTTCGGCCGATCGCCGCCGGCGTCGTCGCGCCCCGCCTCGCGATCGCCGTGGCCGTCGTGCTGCTCGCCGCGTCGGTGGCGGTGAGCCTGCTCGCGTCGGTGCCGTTGATGATCGTGCTGGCCGTCTACGTCATGGTGCAGCTGTCGTACTGCTTCTGGCTCAAGCACCAGGCCGTGCTGGACATCTGCATCGTGGCCTCGGGATTCCTGTTGCGGGCGATCGCGGGCGGCGCGGCCACCGGGATCCCGCTGTCGCAGTGGTTCCTGCTGGTGGCGGGGTTCGGCTCGCTGTTCATGGTGGCCGGCAAGCGGTACGCGGAAATGATGCTGGCCGAGCGGACCGGCGCGAAGATCCGCAAGGCCCTGGAGAACTACACATCGTCCTACCTGCGGTTCGTGTGGGCGCTCTCGGCGACGGTGCTGATCACCACGTACTGCCTGTGGGCCTTCGACATCGGTCAGGAGCAGCACAACCACACCTGGTCGGTGATCTCGATCGTCCCGTTCGTGATCGCCGTCCTCCGCTACGCGGTGGACGTCGACTCGGGCAACGGCGGCGAGCCCGAGGAGATCGCGCTGGGCGACCGCGTGCTGCAGGTGCTGGCGCTGCTGTGGGTGGGCACCCTGACGCTCGCCGTCTACGCCGGGGTCGTCGGCATCTAGCCGCCCGGTACCCTCGGACGTCGTGTACGAGGATCACGACCTGGTCGTCGTCGGCTCCGGGTTCTTCGGGCTGACCATCGCCGAGCGCGCCGCGAACGAGCTCGACAAGCGGGTGCTCGTGCTGGAGCGCAGGTCGCACATCGGCGGCAACGCCTACTCCGAGCCCGAGCCCGAGACCGGGATCGAGATCCACCGCTACGGCGCTCACCTGTTCCACACCAGCAACACGCGTGTCTGGGAGTACGTCAACCGGTTCACCGCGTTCACCGGGTACCAGCACCGGGTCTTCGCCCGCGTCGGCGAGCAGGTCTACGCGTTCCCGATGAACCTCGCCCTGATCAACCAGTTCTTCGGGCGCAGCCACACCCCGGACGAGGCCCGCGCTCTCATCGCCGAGCAGGCGGGAGAGATCGACACCGGGTCGGCGCGCAACCTCGAGGAGAAGGCGATCTCGCTGATCGGGCGCCCGCTGTACGAGGCGTTCGTCAAGGGCTACACCGCCAAGCAGTGGCAGACCGACCCGCGCGAGCTCGATCCGGCGATCATCACCCGCCTGCCCGTGCGCTACACCTTCGACAACCGCTACTTCAACGACACGTACGAGGGCCTGCCCGTCGACGGCTACACGGCGTGGCTCGAGAAGATGGCGAGCCACCCGAACATCGAGGTGCGCCTCGACGTCGACTACTTCGACGTCCGCGCGCAGATCCCGACGGGGACGCCGACCGTCTACACCGGGCCGCTGGACCGCTACTTCGACTTCGCCGAGGGTGAGCTGGGGTGGCGCACGCTGGACTTCGAGATGGAGGTCGTGCCCACCGGCGACTTCCAGGGCACCTCGGTCGTGAACTACAACGACGCGGACGTGCCGTTCACCCGCATCCTCGAGTTCCGGCACATGCACCCGGAGCGCGACTACCCGACGGACAAGACGGTGGTGGTCCGCGAGTTCTCACGCTTCGCCGAGTCGGGCGACGAGCCGTACTACCCGATCAACACCCCGGACGACCGGGCGATCCTGCAGCGCTACCGCGAGCTCGCGCGCAAGGAGACGGCGAACGCGAACGTCCTGTTCGGCGGCCGGCTGGGCACGTACAAGTACCTCGACATGCACATGGCGATCGGTTCGGCGCTGACGATGTTCGACAACCGCGTCGCGCCGTACTTCACCGCAGGCAAGGCCCTGTCGGGCACGGAG
>JAEUJO010000352.1 GCA_016794615.1 Pseudonocardia sp.
CACCGTGCACCTGAGCGACGGCCATCCCGGGGCCGTGGACCCGGAGTACCGCGCTCGGCGCAACGCCCTGGCCGCACTCGCCATGGAGTGGCGGCCCGGGACCCCACCTCCCGCGGCGACCTACACCGAGGCGGAGCACGAGGTGTGGCGGATCGTCTGCGGCGAGCTGCACGGCCTGCACGAGCGCCTGGCCTGCGCCGCCTATCTCGAGGGCAAGCAACGGCTGGGGCTGCCGGAGTCCGGGATCCCGCAGCTCGTCGAGGTGAACGACCTGCTGCTCCCGCTCACCGGGTTCCGGTACGTGCCGGCCGCCGGGCTGGTGCCCCTGCTGGAGTTCTACGGCGCCCTCGCGGACGGGGTCTTCCACTCGACGCAGTACGTCCGGCACCACTCGGTGCCGCTCTACACCCCCGAGCCCGACGTCCTGCACGAGGTCGTCGGGCACGGGAACTGCCTCGCCCACGACCGGTTCGCCGGGCTCTACCGCCTGGCCGGGGCCGCCGCGCGACGGGTGCGGACCACCGAGGCGCTGGAGTTCGTCTCCAAGGTCTTCTGGTTCTCCCTGGAGTTCGGCGTGGTGCGCGAAGGAGGCGACGTGCGCTGCTACGGCGCGGGGCTGCTGTCGTCCTTCGGCGAGATCCAGCAGGTCGCCCGGGCCGACCTGCGGCCGCTGAACATCGCGCGGATGGGCGTGCAGACCTACGACATCACGCACTACCAGCCGATCCTGTTCTGCGGCGACGGTTTCGGCCAGGTGGAGGACGTGGTGGGCGGGTTCTTCACCGAGGTGGACGACGACCAGGTGCAGCGCCTGCTGCGCGAGGTCACCGCGCCTGCCTGAGGCCGCGTCCAGGCCGGTGGCTCACGGGGCGTCCCGGTAGGCCGGGGCGCGGCGTGGCGCGCTGCGCGGGTCGCTCGCCAGCAGCGGCAACGTGCGCGGCGGCACCACTGTGGAGAGCACCACCACGCTGGTCGAGCGGCTGATGTAGGGCGATCGGCTCAGCGCGAGCAGGGAGTTCTGCAGGTCCTCGTGTGAGGACGCCGCGATGCGGCAGAGCACGTCCGACGACCCGGTGGTGGCGTAGGCCTCGAGGACGGCCGGCAACGCGGCGAGCTCGGCCGCGACATCGGTCAGCTCACCTTGCGCGATCTCCAGCGAGACGAATGCCTGGAACCCGTATCCGGCCGCCTCGAGATCGATGTCGGGCCCGTGGCCGGTGACGACACCGGAGCGGCCCAGACGGTCGAGCCGCGCCTGCACGGTGCCCCGGGCCACCCCCAGCCGGCGCGCGAGCTCGAGGGTCCCGATCCGGGGGTTCTCGTGCATCGTGCGGAGCAGGTCGACGTCCAGCGCGTCGAGGAGTCCGGACATGAGCAGAATATACAGCTGGCTCCCGCTCAGTTTGGCATTTCTGTGCACTCTGGCCAGCCCGATAAGGAACTGTTGCCCAGCAATGTGTGGATCAGGTGTCATCGATCCACCACCAGGTGCATGCGCGTCGTCCGATGACCCGGGAGGCCCGTCGTGACCATCGACCACACCCCGCTGCTCACCGGCCAGGAGCGGCTGGCCGAGCTCGACCTGGACCAGCTCCGCCAGCTGGTCGGGCTCGTCGAGCACGACGACGAGCGCGACCCGTTCCCGGTCACCGGGTGGGACGCGGTGGTCTGGTCGGTCGGCAACGCGACCCAGGCCGCATCGTTCTTCCAGGCGACCTATGGCATGGAGCTGGTCGCCTACTCGGGCCCGGAGACCGGCAACCGCGACCACCACGCCTTCGTCCTGTGCAGCGGTGCCGTCCGGTTCGTGCTGAAGGGGGGCGTCGACCCGAGGAGCCCGCTGCTCGACCACCACCGACGCCACGGTGACGGCATCGTCGACATCGCCCTGGAGGTGCCCGACGTGGACCGGTGCATCGCCCGCGCCCGGGCCCAGGGCGCGACGGTCGTCGAGGAGCCGAGCGACCTGACCGACGAGCACGGCACCGTCCGCCTGGGGGCCATCGCCACCTACGGCGACACGCGCCACACCCTCGTCGACCGCTCCCGCTACACCGGCCCCTACCTGCCCGGCTACGTCGCGCGGCGGTCGGGGCACGCCGCACCGGCAGGATCGCCCCGGCGGCTGTTCCAGGCGCTCGACCACGTGGTGGGCAACGTCGAGCTGGGCCGGATGGACGAGTGGGTCGGCTTCTACAACCGCGTCATGGGCTTCACGAACATGGCGGAGTTCGTCGGCGACGACATCGCCACCGAGTACTCGGCGCTGATGAGCAAGGTCGTCGCGAGCGGCAACCACCGCGTCAAGTTCCCGCTCAACGAGCCCGCGGTGGGCAAGAAGCGCTCGCAGATCGACGAGTTCCTCGACTTCTACGCCGGCCCCGGCGCCCAGCACGTGGCGCTGGCCACCAGCGACATCCTCACTGCCGTCGACACCCTGCGGGCCCGCGGCGTCGACTTCCTCGACACCCCGGACTCCTACTACACCGATCCCGAGCTGCGGGCCCGCATCGGTCAGGTCCGCGTGCCGATCGAGGAGCTGGCGCGCCGCGGGATCCTGGTCGACCGCGACGAGGAGGGCTACCTGCTGCAGATCTTCACCAAGCCGGTCGGCGACCGCCCGACGGTGTTCTTCGAGCTCATCGAGCGCCACGGTTCGCTCGGTTTCGGCAAGGGCAACTTCCGGGCGCTGTTCGAGGCCCTCGAACGGGAGCAGGAACGGCGCGGCAACTTCTGAGCCCGATCGGAGACGGTGATGGACATCGAGACCGTGTCGCCGTTGTGGGACGGCGAGCTGTGCTCGGTCCGGTTCGACCGGGAGACGGGTGCCTGGTTCGTCATCGCGGTGCACTCGACCCGGCTCGGGCCTGCGTCCGGTGGCACCCGCGCGATGGTCTATCCGAGCGTGGGCGACGCGGTCGCCGACGCCACCCGGCTCGCCACGGCGATGACGACGAAGATGGCGGTCGCCGGCCTGCCGATGGGCGGCGGCAAGTCGGTCATCGCCCTGCCCGCTCCCCGCGCGGAGCTGGGCGACGAGCGCTGGCGGCGGATCCTGCGGATCCACGCCGCGAACCTGGACGAGCTCGGCGGGACCTACACCACCGGCCCGGACATCGGCACCAGCTCGGCGGACATGGACGTCCTGCGCGAGACGACCCGGTTCGCCTTCGGCGGGTCGGCCGCGACCGGCGGCCCGGGTTCGGGTGCGCCCGCCACTGCTCTCGGGGTCTTCACCGCCGTGCGGGCCGCGGTGGCCGAGGCCGGGCTCGGCGACGGTGGCGTCGCCGGGCTCCGGCTCCTCGTGCAGGGCCTGGGTGCGGTGGGCGCGCGGGTGGCCGAGCTGGCCGCGGAGGCGGGCGCCGAGCTGCTGGTCGCCGACCTCGACCCGCAGCGCTGCGCGGCCGCGGCCGCGCGGGGCGCCCGGGTGGTGCCGGCCGCCGAGGTGACCCGGACCCGGTGCGACGTGCTGCTGCCCTGCGCCACCGGCGGGCTGATCGACGCGCGGGTGGCCCGCACGCTGCCGTGCGCGGTCGTCGCCGGGTCGGCCAACAACCAGCTCGCCGACAGTGACCGATCCGGCCACGACGCGCCGGATCATGAGGGGGCGGCGCTCGTGCTGGCCCGGCGCGGGATCATCTACGCACCCGACTTCGTCGCCAACGCCGGCGGGGCCGTCCACATCGTGGGTCGCGAGGTGCTCGGCTGGACCGAGGACCAGGTCACGCGACGCACGCTGGAGATCGGCGCGACGCTGCGCAAGGTCTTCGCCGACGCCCGGGCCTACGGGATCACCACCGAGCAGGCCGACCACGCCCTGGCCGCGCGCCGGCTCGCCGACGCCGCCTGAGCCCGCCACCATCCCCAGACCAGCTCCACGACGGAATCCGAGGAGGCGAGCCGCGTGGCGTACTACCGCAGCGTCGGGTCGATCCCGCCCAAGCGCCACACCCAGCACCGCACCCCCGACGGCGGGCTGTACTCCGAGGAGCTGATGGGGGAGGAAGGGTTCTCCTCGGACTCCTCGCTGCTCTACCACCGCGGCATCCCGTCGGCGGTGGTGGACGCGGCGCCGTGGGAACCGGCCGACCAGTCGCTGTCGGAAAACCGGCCGCTGCTGCCCCGGCACCTGCGGCTGCACGACCTGTTCCCCGGTGAGGACTGGAAGGGCGCCGACGTGGTCACCGGCCGGCGTCTCGTACTCGGCAACGGCGACGTCCGCATCTCCTACGTCGCGGCCGGTGAGGCCGGCCCGCTGTACCGCAACGCGATCGGCGACGAGTGCGTCTACGTCGAGTCCGGGGCCGCGACCGTCGAGACGGTGTTCGGTGCGCTGCCGGCGCGCCAGGGCGACTACGTGATCCTGCCCCGCGCCACCACCCACCGCTGGCTGCCCCAGGGCGAGGAGCCGCTGCGCGGGTACGTCATCGAGGCCAACTCCCACATCGCCCCGCCCCCGCGGTACCTGTCGCGGTACGGGCAGCTCCTCGAGCACGCCCCGTACTGCGAACGCGACCTGCACGGGCCGACCGAGCCGCTGCTCGTCGACGGGACCGACGTCGAGGTCCTGGTCAAGCACCGCGGCTCCGCCCGATCTTCTGGCGGAGGCGTCACCGGCACCCGGTACGTCGTGCCCACCCATCCGTTCGACGTCGTCGGCTGGGACGGCCACCTCTACCCCTACACGTTCAACGTCGCCGACTTCGAGCCCATCACCGGCCGGGTGCACCAGCCGCCGCCCGTGCACCAGGTGTTCCAGGGCCAGAACTTCGTGATCTGCAACTTCGTGCCGCGCAAGGTCGACTACCACCCGCTGGCGGTGCCCGTGCCCTACTACCACGCGAACGTCGACTCCGACGAGGTCATGTTCTACTGCGGCGGCGACTACGAGGCCCGCAAGGGATCCGGCATCGGGCAGGGGTCGATCAGCCTGCACCCCGGCGGCCACAGCCACGGCCCCCAGCCCGGGGCCGTGGAACGCTCGCTCGGCGCGCAGTACTTCGACGAGCTGGCCGTCATGGTCGACACGTTCCGGCCCCTGGAGCTGGGTGAGGGCGGCCGCGCCTGCGAGGACCCGGCGTACGCGTGGAGCTGGGCCGGACGGGGACCGCGGCGGTGACCGACGGCTCGCCGTTCGGCACCGACAACCTCCCCTACGGGGTGTTCTCCACCCCGAGCACCCGGCCCCGGGTCGGTGTCCGGCTCGGCGACACCGTGGTCGACCTGGGCGCCGCCCTCGGCTCGGACGGGCCCGACGCCGCCTTCGCCGCACCGGTGCTCAACCCGTTCATGGCCCAGGGCCGCACCCGCTGGGCCGAGGTCCGCGAGCGGATCACGGCGCTGGTGGCCGCCGGCGTCCCGGACGCCGCGGTGCACGCGGTCGGTGACGTCGTGCTGCACCTGCCGTTCGAGGTCGCGGACTACGTGGACTTCTACGCCTGCGAGCACCACGCGACCAACCTCGGACGGCTGTTCCGGCCGGACACGGAGCCGCTCACACCGAACTGGAAGCACATGCCGCTGGGCTACCACGGTCGGGCCGGCACGGTGGTCGTCTCGGGCACCGACATCGTCCGTCCCTCCGGTCAGCGCAAGGACACCGCCGACGCCGCACCGGCCTTCGGTCCGAGCACCCGGCTCGACATCGAGGCCGAGCTGGGTTTCGTCGTCGGCGTCGGCACCCCGCTCGGCGCGCCGATCCCCGTCGACGCGTTCGCCGAGCACGTCTTCGGCGCCGTGCTGGTCAACGACTGGTCCGCGCGCGACCTGCAGGCCTGGGAGTACGTGCCGCTGGGACCGCACCTGGGCAAGAGCTTCGCCACGTCCGTGTCGCCCTGGGTGGTGCCGCTGCTCGCGCTGGAGGCCGCGCGGATCCCCCTTCCCGGCCAGGACGACCCGCGGCCGCTGCCCTACCTGCGCGCGAGCGCACCATGGGGACTCGACGTCGACCTCGCCGTCGAGTGGAACGGCGAGGTCGTGAGCCGCCCGCCGTACCGGGAGATGTACTGGTCACCGGCACAGATGCTGGCGCACATGACCGTCAACGGGGCGTCGACGCGCACCGGCGACCTGTTCGCCTCCGGCACCGTCTCGGGCCCCGCGACGAACCAGCGAGGCTCCCTCATCGAGCTGAGCTCGGGGGGCCGGGAACCGATCACGGTCACCGGCGAGCCGCGGACGTTCCTGCTCGACGGCGACACCGTCTCGCTGACCGGCACCGCACCGGGCGCGGCAGGCGGCCGCATCGGCTTCGGCGAGGTCCGCGGCCGGATCCGGCCGGCACGCCTGACGTCGGCGGGGCGAAGACCCCGGTTGACGGACCGGCGCCGGTCCGTCACCTCGTGACGACCGGCCTCCCGGAAGGCACGGTGGAGGCGCTTCAGCCGGGTGGGTCGTCGACCGCGCCGACGAACGCGGCGATCAGGGTCGCCAGCTCGGACGGGCGTTCGAGCAGGAACAGGTGGCCGCCGCCGCGGATGACGTGCAACCGGGCAGTGGGGATCCGCCACGCGAGTATCCGCCCGTTGATCAAGGGCACGATGGGGTCGTCGTCCCCGGCGAGCACCAGCGTCGGCGGGCGGAGCGTGTGCAGCCACGGCAGGCTCGTCCAGCCACTGATGGAGTAGAGCTGGCCGAGGTAGCCGGCGACCGACGGCGGTTCGACGACGCGGGCTGCCGGGCTGCGCAGGAACACGTCCGGGTCGGTGCGGGCCAGACCGCCGTAGACGCGTCCCGCGGTCTCTCGGTAGTAGTCCGGCCGGTGGTAGCGGTGCGGGGTGGCGAGCGTGAGCAGGGCCCTCGGGGATCCGGGCAGGCCGCCGAGCCCCGGGCTGGTCGCCGCCAGCACGAGACGGCGTACGAGGTCCGGGGCCTGGTGCGCGAGTTGCTGGGCGACCGCGCCGCCGAGGGACACCCCGAGCACGGCGATCCGGTCGTAGCCCAGGTGCTCCACCATCATGCGCACGGTGTCGGCGACGCCGCGCAGCCGCCGGGGCCGGGAGTAGGCGGTCGACCCGCCGACCCCCGGCGCGTCGAAGCTGATCACTTGGAGGCCGTGTGCCACGAGTTCCCGTTCGAACGGCGCGCCCATGTCGAGGCTCGCCCCGAGACCGGAGATCAGGAGCAGGGCGGGCCCGGCTCCGCGGACCGAGGTACGCAGCCGGACGCCGTCCACGTCGACGGTCCGGATCGTGGCCTGATCATGCGAACGCTCCGACACCGCTGACGTCCTTCCCGTGACGACGCCGGCCCTGCGCGCCTTGTGACGGTCACAAGTGTGCCGTCCCGGCGACACGCCCGCGACCGACGGGCACTCGCGTCGGCGGCGTCGACGACGAGCGCCTCGGCCTCGAGAGGTATCTGCCGACGGGCGCCCGTACTCGGTGTGGGCATGTTCAGACGGACACCCGCCCATCTCGATCGAGCCCGGTCCCGCGGCAGCGAGCGTCGCTGTCAGCAGGCTGGTATCACTGCCCGGCCGACGGTATGAGCCTGACAGGCTTCGCACAGCCGACGCATATCAACGCGGGCGACGCTGGAGGCGTGGCCACCGCGATCCTCGAGCACCCGGCCGTCCCCGCGCCGCGGGGCGGCGCCCACGGACGCACGAGCATCGGTGGCTCGCGGCGGCGCGGCCGGCAGATCGCGGCCGGCGTCGTCGTCGCACTCGTGCTCGGCACCGAGGCCGTGCTGGCCGCCCCCTATCTGGGCACCGCGATGGCGGCCGTGACCGGGGCCGCAGGCGGGTGGGTGGGCCTGGCGATGCTCGCCTCGGCCGGGTCGCTGACCGCCTTCGCGCTGCTGCGCCGCGCGCTGCTGCGAGCGGCAGGCGTCGACGTCTCGACCGGATCGACACTGGCATCGGTCCTGGTGGCCAACGCCTTCCACATGACGCTGCCCGGTGGGGTCGCCTTCTCGACCGGCTACGCCTACCGCTGGATGCAGCGCCACGGTGCCGGCCCGACCGTTGCCGGCTGGAGCCTCGTGGTCAGCGGGCTGCTGTCCACGGTCGGCCTGGCGACGCTCGGCCTCTCGGCCTCGCTGCTCGTCGGGTCGACGAGCTGGACCCGGATGGCAGTCGAGATCATCGGTATCGCCGTGCTCGTGCTCGGCGTCGGCCGTCTGGTCCGGGACCCGAACCGGGTCCTCGCTGCCGCCGAACGCGCGTTGGCCGTGGTGAACCGGCTGCGGCGCCGTCCTCCCGCGGCCGGGTCCGACCGGCTCGTCCGGATCGCTGAGCAGTTGCCCGGGGTGCGGCCGAGCGCCCGCGACTGGACGGCCGCCACCGGCCACGCGCTGCTGAACTGGCTGCTCGACCTCGCCTGCCTGGCCGCATGCGCGCACGCGGTCGGCCTGACCGGCGTCGGCACGACTGCACTGCTCGCCACGTACGTGGCAGGCATGGCGGCATCGGGGCTGTCCCTGCTGCCCGGTGGGCTCGGCACTGTCGACGCAGCGCTCATCCTCGGCCTGGTCGCAGCCGGCAGCCCCGCGACCGTGGCGCTGTCGGCGGTCGTGCTGTACCGCATGATCAGCCTGGTCGCCGTCGTCGCCGCGGGCTGGGCCGTGCACGCCGTGTACCGCCGTCGGTGACGGACGGTCGGCTCCCGGCGACGTCGTGGACCGCGCCCTACACCGGGCCGATCAGGCCCGTCCGCCGGGCGGTGGCGACCGCGCGCGAGCGCGAGGGCTCCTGCAGCTTGCGCAGCACCGCGGACACGTGGTGCGCGACCGTCTTCTCCGACAGGACGAAGCGGGCGGCGATCTCGGCGTTGGACAGCCCCTCGGCGAGCGTGAGCAGGACCTCCATCTCGCGTTCGGTCAAGCCTGCGGGGTTGGCCCGGCTGCCCGCGCGGGGTCCACGGGGTACCGGGGTCCGCCTGCGGCGCAGGTCACGCACGAGCGCCGCGTGGGTGGCGGTGGCACCCAGCGCCGCCAACCCGGTCGTGGCGGCCCGCAGATCGTCGGGGTCGTCGGAGGCCGCCCTGGCCAGCGCCGCCCAGAACGGGTTCCCGATGGCCTCCCACGACGCCGCGGC
>JAEUJO010000353.1 GCA_016794615.1 Pseudonocardia sp.
CGGAGGGCCGATGGCGACATCGATCACGCTACAGCAGCTGCAGTACTTCCTTTCGGCCGTCCAACGCGGCTCGCTCTCCGCGGCGGCGGAGGCGAACTTCATCGCCCAACCCAGCCTGTCCGATCAGATCCGCAGACTGGAGCAGCACCTCGGGGTCGCCCTCTTCGTCCGAACCAACCGCAAGCTCATCCTCACCGACGCCGCACGCCTGCTTCTCCCGTACGCGGAGCGCGCGGTGCTGGCCGTCGATCAGGCCGCCGCGGCGGTCGACCCCGTGCGCAGGCTCACCGGCGGGACGATCGCGTTCGGCACGTTCTCCAGCGCCCACCACCTGTTCCACGCCGACCTGGTGACCAGCTTCCGGGCCCTGCATCCCCTGGTTCGGGTGCGCCTGCTCGGCATGAACTCCGTACAGGTCGCCGACGGGGTGCGCAACGGAGACCTGGAGGCCGGCATCGTCGCACTGCCGGTGGACGACCGCGGGCTCGACGTCAGCGCCGTCGTCTGGGTGGCCGAAGCGGTCTACCTGTCCGGCACCCGCAGCCGCGTCCGCACACCGCTCACCATCCACGACGTCGCCGATGCCGACCTGGTCCTCCCCGAGGTGCACTGGGGCGACATGGACCCGACCCGACGACAGCTGTTGGCCATGGCCCAGAACGCCGGAGTGGCAGTGCGCCCGGTCGTCGAGGTGGAGTCGCCCGCCGTCGCACTGGAGCTCGCCCGGCGTGGCGTCGGCGACACCCTCATCTCCCTCCCGCTCGCGCACGCTCTCGGAGCGACGAAGGCGCTGCACTGGGCGTCGCTGGATCCGCCGTTGTTCGAGACGTTCGCGTTCGTCACCCGCCGCAACGCCCGCGTTTCCCCGGCTACCGAAGTACTGATCCGGCTGGTTCGGCAACTGCTGTCCCAGCTGCCGAGCGCTGCGCAGTCACCGGTCCGGTAGTTCAAGGCCTGGCCTATGGCCATCGGCGTGATTCGGCCATGGACGGCAGCAGCGCCCGGTTCGCAGACTTGTCACCAGACCACAACGACACAGCCAGGAGGAACGTCATGTCCCGCTACTGCGTGATCGGTGCAGGCGCAGCCGGCGTCTCGGCTCTGCAGCAGCTGCGCGAGGCCGGTTACGAGGTCGAGTGCTTCGAGAAGACCGATCGGGTCGGTGGGCACTGGCACACCGACTACGACGCGCTGCACCTGATCACGTCCCGGGACATGACGCATTTCGAGGGCTTCCCGATGCCCGCCGACTACCCGCACTTCCCGCGGAAGGACCAGGTGCGCGCGTACATCGAGTCCTACGCCCGCCACCACGGCCACTACGAGCTGATCAACTTCAACACCCCGGTGCTGTCGGTGACCCCCGTGCCCGCGGGCGACGGCCCGGTCGGGTCGGCGGGCTGGCGGGTCGTCACCTCCCGCGGCGACGAGGGGGTGTTCGACGGCGTGCTGGTGGCCAACGGGCACCTGTGGAGCGCCAAGGTGCCCGCGGTCGCCGCCGGGTTCACCGGCGTCCAGCTGCACTCGAGCGAGTACAAGAACGTGGCGGACCTGCACGGCGAGCGCGTGCTGGTGGTCGGCGCGGGCAACTCCGGCTGCGACCTCGCGGTGGACGTGGCCCAGCACCGGCTCGAGGTGGATGTGGTGATGCACAAGGGAATCCACTTCCAGCCCAAGACCTACTTCGGCGTACCCCGCGCCGAGGTGCCGTTCCTGGCCGACTTCAGCCCCGACGAGCAGGACCTGATCAGCAGGCTGCTCGCCCGCGTCTCGATCGGCGAGGCCAAGAACTACCCGGGCATGCCGATCCCGGAGTCCCGGACCCTCGCGGGCGGCGCCACCACGGTGAACGACCTGATGCTCTACTGGGTCCACCACGGCCGGATCGGCATCAAGCCTGGCATCGAGCGGATCGAGGGCACCACCGTGCACTTCGCCGACGGCACCAGCAAGGAGTACGACAACATCCTCTGGGCCACCGGGTTCGACGTGTCGCTGCCGTTCCTCGACGACGACCAGATCAACTGGCGCTCGGGTGTCCCGGTGCGCTACGCGGGCGGCATCCTGCCCGAGGGGGCCGAGAAGCTCTACTTCATCGGGCTGATCGCCCCGCGCGGCCCGCAGATCCCCATCTACGGGGTGCAGACCAAGCTCGTCGCCCGGATGATCGGCCTGCACGACCAGGCGGGCCCGCGCGGTCTCGCCCTGTCCAACTACTTCGCCACCGTGCAGGAGCCCGAGCTGCGGATCGACATCGTGCGGGCGATCTGGAACGACCAGATGGCCGACACCAGCCGGCTGATCTCCGCGCTGGAGGCCGTCCCGGCGGCGGGGGTGGCCGCGTGACCGCGCCGACGGTCGCCGCCGGGCGCCTCGCCGGGCGGGTCGCCCTCGTCACCGGCGGGGCGCGCGGCCAGGGCGCGGCCCACGCCGCCCGCCTGGGCGCCGAGGGCGCCACCGTGCTGCTCGCCGACGTCCTGGACGACGAGGGAAAGATCACCGAGAAGGAGCTGCAGGACAGCGGTTACCGATCCACCTACCTGCACCTGGACGTGGCCGAGCCGGGCGATTGGGCGGCCGTGCGGGACCTGGTCGACGAGCGCTACGGCCGCCTGGACATCCTGGTGAACAACGCCGGGATCATCCACGTCACGGAGATCGCCGAGGAGAGCCTCGCGGCCTGGAACCAGGTGCTGGCGGTGAACCTCACCGGGGCCTTCCTCGGCCTGCACACCCTGATCCCGTTGCTGCGCAAGGGCACTGGGCCCGCCGTCGTGAACACCTCGTCGATCTTCGGCCCGTCGGGCGCGGTCGGCTACGCGGCCTACGCGGCCAGCAAGGCGGGCCTTCTGGGGCTCACCCGCACCGCGGCGCTGGAGCTGGCCCCGGACGGGATCCGGGTCAACGCGCTGGTTCCCGGTGGGGTGAGCACCCCGATGAACGCCGCCGAGCCGGACGGCGGGGTGGTACCCGAGACCCCGCTCGGGCGGCGCGCCGACGTCGCGGAGCTCGCGGCCGCGGTCGCGTTCCTGGTCAGCGACGACGCCAGCTTCGTCACCGGCACGGAGCTGGTCGTCGACGGCGGCTTCCGCACCCGCTGACGGGCACGGCGATGCGCATCGGGGTGGTGATCCTCCCGCAGTTCCGCTGGCCCGAGGCCAGGGCCCGGTGGGCGTCGTTGGAGGAACGGGGGTTCGCGCACGGCTGGACCTACGACCACCTGGCGTGGCGGGACCTGGCCGACGAGCCGTGGTTCGGCACCGTTCCCACCCTCGTCGCCGCGGCCACCGCCACGAGCACCCTGCGCCTGGGTACCTGGGTCACCTCGCCGAACTTCCGGCACCCGGTGACGACCGCGAAAGACCTGATGACGCTGGACGACATCGCCGGCGGCCGGCTCATCGCGGCCGTCGGCGCGGGCGGACCGGGCTGGGACGCGCAGGTCCTCGGGCAGGAGCCGCTGCGCCCACGGGAGCTGGTGGACCGGCTGGACGAGTTCGTCACGCTGACCGATCTGCTCCTGCGCCAGGCGGACACGACGTGGACGGGCCGCTACTACCGGGCCCGGCGGGCACGGATGGTCCCCGCGGGCAGCCGTGACCGGATCACGCTCGTGGTCGCCGCCGCCGGGCGCCGGACGGTCCGGATCGCTGCCCGCGCCGACGGTTGGGCCACCACCGGGCCGCGGGGCCACGACGACCCCGACCGCTGGTGGTCGGGACTGGCCGAGCTGGTGCGGGAGTTCGAGGACGCCGCGGTGGCGAACGGACGCGACCCGGCGACGATGCCCCGCATGCTCAGCATCGACGCGACGCCCGTCCCGGCGATCACGGGCTTCGGCGCGTTCACCGACGCGGCGGGCCGGGCCGCCGAGCTCGGCTTCACCGACGCCGTACTGCACTGGCCCCGCCCGTCCGGTGTGTACGCGGGCGACGACACCCTGCTCGACGCGATCGCCGGCACCCTCGTCGACGGCGCCTGGTCCGAAGCGCGCTGAGATGCGTGCAACCTTTCTTACTCGGCCGGTCTCGGCGACGATGCGTCCGCGACCCGACGTAGGCGCGAGGAGGAACCAGCGTTGACCGTGCCCCGCTCCGCCCGCGCCCTGCCACCCGCCGCCGAGGTCGTCGTCATCGGCGGCGGCGCGATCGGCACCAGCATCGCGTTCCACCTCGCCGAGGCGGGCGTGCACGACGTCGTGCTGCTCGAACGCGACGAGCTCGGCCACGGCTCCACCTGCAAGGCCGCGGGCGGCGTGCGCGCGCAGTTCTCCGACCGGATCAACATCGAGCTCGGCGCCCGCAGCCTCGAGGCGTTCGGCCGGTTCGCCGAGCGCCCGGGCCAGGAGATCGACCTGCACCGCGTCGGCTACCTGTTCCTCCTGTCGACCCCCGAGGACGTGGCCTCCTTCGAGCGCGACGTCGCGCTGCAGAACGAGCTGGGCGTACGCACCCGGATGATCGACCTCGCCGAGGCGAAGGCGCGGTCGCCGCTGATCGACACCGACGGCCTGCTCGCGGCCGCCTACTCCCCCGACGACGGCCACTGCACGCCGGAGTCGGTCGTGCTCGGCTACGCGGGCGGCGCGCGCCGCCACGGCGCCACCCTGCTCACCGGCGTCACGGTCACCGACGTCGACGTGGTCGGCGGCGAGGCCAGAACGGTGCACACCGACCGCGGCCCGATCACGGCGGGGACCGTCGTCTGCGCCGCCGGGGCGTGGTCGCAGGCGCTCGGCGACATGCTGGGCACCCCGCTGCCGGTCACCCCGCTGCGCCGCCAGATCGTCTTCACCGAGCCGATGCCCGACCTGCCCGAGACCGTCCCGTTCACCATCGACTTCGCGACCACCTACTACTTCCACCGCGAAGGCCGCGGCCTGCTGCTGGGCATGTCCGACCCCGACCAGGAACCCGGCTTCCACCTCGCCTACACCGACGACTGGCTGCCCCGCCTCGGCGACGCCATCGCCGCCCGCACCCCGCGGCTGCTGGAGGTCGGCCTCGGCAACGGCTGGGCCGGACTCTACGAGGTGACCCCCGACCACAACGCGCTCATCGGGCGCTCCTCGACCACCCCGAACGTCCTGTACGCCACCGGGTTCTCCGGCCACGGCTTCCTGCAGGCGCCGGCCGTCGGCGAGGTGATCCGCGACCTCCACCTCGACCGCACCCCCTTCGTGGACACCACACCGCTGCGGGCCGAGCGCTTCGCCCAGCAGGGCGCGGCCCGGCCCGAGTCGCACATCGTCTGAAGGAGGACATCCACCATGAGAACCGCCGTCGTCACCGGCGCAGCCAGCGGGATGGGTCGCGCCACCGCCGATCTCCTGCTCACCGAAGGGTGGTCGGTGCTCGCCCTCGACCGCACCGCCACCGAGATCGGCCCGGCAGGCGGACCGACCGCCAAGACCGTGACGGTCGACATCACCCGGCGGGCCGAGGTGCACGCCGCGATCGCCGATCACCTCGGCGGCCGGGAGGTCCACCTGGTCGCGAACATCGCGGGCGTCTACCCGCCGACGACGCTGGAGACCGCGGACGAGGCGACCTACCGCAGGGTCTTCGACGTCAACGTCCTCGGCGTGGTGAACGTGACGGCGGAAGCGGTGCCGCTGATGGGTGAGGGTGGCGCCGTCGTCAACTTCGCCTCGGTCGACGCCTTCACCGTGTCCCCCGGACAACTGCTCTACGGCGCCTCCAAGGCCGCCGTCGTGATGCTGACGAAGGCCCTGGCCCTGGAACTCGCTCCACGACGGATCAGGGTCAACGGAATCGCCCCGGGTTGGGTGGACACGCCCGGGAACGCGGCCACCGGACGCATGGCCGAGGCCGCGGCGTCGATCCCGCTCGGCCGCGTGGCCACTCCCGAGGAGATCGCCCGCTGGGTGCTGCTCCTCGGCGGGCCGGACGCCGGCTTCGTCACCGGCGAGACCATCGTCCTGTCCGGCGGCGACGTCATTCGCTGAACTCCGTCGACGGGCGGCGCACAAGGGGGAGAGCGATGAACGCTGACGTCGTGATCGTCGGAGCCGGGGTGGTCGGGGCCGGCATCGCGCTCGAGCTCGCCCGCGGCGGGCGCCGGGTGGTCGTCGTGGACAAGGCGGGCGGCATCGGGCACGGCTCCACCAGCGCCTCCAGCGCCATCATCCGTTTCACGTTCTCCACCTGGGCGGGCGTCGCCGCCTCGTGGGAGGCGAAGTTCGGCTGGGACACCTGGGCCGAGCACCTCGGCGGCGAGGACCCCACGGGCATGGCCCGCTTCCGACGCACCGGGATGGCGTTGCTCGACGTCGACATCGCCCCCCGCGCCGTGTTCGTCCCCCTGCTGGAGCGGGCGGGCGTGCCGTACGAGGAGTGGGACGCCGACACCCTCGCCCGGCGCGTGCCGGGCATCGACGTCGGCCGCTACTGGCCGCCCGCACCGATCACGGACGACCGGTTCTACGCCGACGCCACCGGCAGCCTCGGCGCCGTCTGGACCCCCGACGCGGGCTACGTCACCGACCCACAGCTCGCCGCGCAGAACCTCGCCTGGGCAGCGGGCCGCCACGGCGCACACTTCGTGCTGCACCGCCGGGTGACCGGCTTCGAACGCGGCGCCGACCGCGTCACCGCCGTCCTGCTCGACGACGGCACCCGCATCGGAACCGACGTCGTCGTCAACGCGGCAGGCCCCTGGTCCTCGCAGATCAACGCACTGGCCGGGGTCGGCGGCGATTTCGCGGTCGGCGTCGCGCCGATGCGCCAGGAGGTCGCCCACGTCCCCGCCCCCGCGGGCTACAACCCCGACGGCGGGGCGGGCATCGCCCTCGCCGACATGGACCTGGGCACCTACCTGCGCGGTGAGGTCGGTGGCGGCATGCTGGTCGGCGGCACCGAACCGGAGTGCGACCCCCTCCAGTGGCTGGACTCGCCCGACGACGCCGACCCACGCCCGACCACGGCCGTGTTCGAGGCCCAGGTGACCCGCGCCGCGCGCAGGCTCACCGGGCTCGCGGTGCCCAACCGCCCCCGAGGGGTCGTCGGCGTGTACGACGTCGCCGACGACTGGACCCCGATCTACGACAAGACCGAGCTGCCCGGCTTCTACGTGGCCATCGGCACCAGCGGCAACCAGTTCAAGAACGCCCCGGTGATCGGGAAGTTCCTGACCGCGATCATCGACCAGGTCGAGAACGGGATCGACCACGACACCACACCCGTGCAGGTGACGACCCCGCACACCGGCGCGACGATCGACCTGTCCGCGTTCTCCCGCCGCCGCCCGGCGAACACCGACAGCAGCGGCACCGTCATGGGCTAACCACGTGTGGTTCGGGCGGTCCGTCCGGCGCGAGGTAGAGCAACAGGACGGCACCGAGCAGGAACACTCCGCCGAGCACATTGGCCACCGTGAGCGGCTCGCCGAGCAGCACCGCCGCGAGCACCACGGCGGTGACGGGCTCGAGCAGGGTCAGGATCATCGCGATGCTGCCCGGGGTCGACTTCAGGCCGG